>NZ_JBTEKS010000012.1:0-29154 GCF_054333355.1 Methylomagnum sp.
CCCACACCCACAACCGCCGCTTGCTGGACTTAGGGAAATTGTTTCCGGCCAAATCCTAACTAATGACGTTCCAGCCCCGTCGGTCGGGCATGTACGCATGCCCGACACCACAGTTATCTGACCAGCCTCACCGCCCTCCTATGACCGAATTTCAAACTGAAGCTATGGAACGGTGCGCCGCGATGGTAGCCATCCCGCCAGGAGATGGCGCCAAGAAGCCCCCCGCCCTAGCCCTCATGGGGCCAACCGCCTCGGGCAAGACCCGCCTCGCCATCGAACTGGCGAAGGCGTTAAACGGCGAAGTGATTAGCGTCGATTCGGCCCTGGTCTATCGGGGCATGGACATCGGCACGGCCAAGCCGGACTTGGAAGAGCGACAAGGCGTGCCCCATCACCTCATCGACATACTGGACCCGGCAGACGCCTATTCCACGGGCCGTTTCCGCGAGGAAGCCCTGGCCCTGATGGCGGACATCACGGCGCGGGGCAAGCGGCCCATTCTGGCGGGCGGCACCCTGTTGTACTTCAACGCCCTGTGCCACGGCCTGTCCGCCCTGCCCTCCGCCGATCCCGACATCCGCCGCCAGATCGACGCCGAGGCAGCAGCGCGGGGCTGGCCCGCGATGCACGAAGAACTGGCGAAGATCGACCCGGACGCGGCGGCGCGGATTCACCCGAACGATCCCCAGCGCATCCAGCGGGCTTTGGAGGTGTACCGCATCAGCGGCGTGCCCCTCACCGTGTTGTGTGCCGAGACCAAATCGCCGCCCCCGCCTTTCGATTTCATCAAGCTCATCGTCGCCCCGACCGACCGCGACGCGCTGCATGAACGCATCCAGCGGCGTTTCCGGGACATGGTCGAGCGGGGCTTGATCGAGGAGGTCCGAGCCCTGTACGAGCGGGGCGATTTGCGCGCGGAATTGCCCGCCATCCGGGCGGTGGGCTACCGGCAGGTGTGGGCTTATTTCGAGGGGGAATATGACCGTGACACCATGATCGAACGCGCCGTCATCGCCACCCGGCAATTCGCCAAGCGGCAGTTCACTTGGCTGCGGCGGGAGGAGACGGCGTTGAGTTATCGGAGCGAGGACGAACGGCTAGTGGCAACGGTGTTGCGGGATGTCGCGGCGCGGATGGAGCGAGATTTCTTATGCTGAACTCCCCACCGGTTCGGCTGTCCGATGCGGTGTTCTTCCTCCTCGCAGACCCACGGCAACGTGGGTTTCTTTCTTTGACCGGCTGCAAAAATTACCACCCTGGCCGGGCCGACTTCCGGTAATTGATCCCGCGCTATAATTCGCGCCCTTTTTACACCTCCCCACTCGGCGAGCTTGTCACCCCGACCCACTCCGTCATCCGCCAACCATGCGCGTCAATCTCAAAACCCTCGGCTGCCGCCTCAACGAAGCCGAACTGGAAACCTGGGCCAGACAATTCCAAGGCGACGGCCACCGTCTGGTCGATGACACGGAAGAAGCCGACCTCGTGGTCTTCAACTCCTGCGCCGTCACCCAGGACGCCGTGCGGAAATCCCGCAACCTCCTTCGCAAAGCCGCACGGGAGAACCCCACCGCCAAGCTGGTGCTGAGCGGCTGCTACGCCACCCTGAACCGCGACGAGGCGGAAGGTCTGGGCGTGGATTTGGTGGTCGCCAACGCCGACAAGCACCGGCTGGTGGACATCGCCAAGCGCGAGCTGGACCTGCCCGCCATGCCCGCCGCGTCCACCGAGCCGGGCGAATCGGCGCTGTTCCGGCTGGGTCGGCACCGCGCTTTCGTGAAGGTACAGGACGGCTGCCGCTACCGCTGCACCTATTGCATCGTCACCGTCGCACGCGGCGAAGAACACAGCCGCCCGGCTCTGGACATCATCGACGAAATCAACGACATGCACCGGCTAGGCATCCAAGAGGCCGTGCTGACCGGCGTGCATCTGGGCGGCTACGGCAGCGACTTGGATTCCAACCTGACCGAACTGGTCCGCGCCGTGCTGGAACGCACCGCTATTCCGCGCCTGCGGCTGGGGTCGCTGGAGCCATGGGATATTCCCGGCGACTTCGTGGCGCTGTTCGAGAACCCCCGCCTCACGCCGCATTTGCACCTGCCCTTGCAAAGCGGCTCCGACACCGTGCTGAAGCGCATGGCCCGCCGCTGTCGCACCGCCGAATTCGCCGACCTGGCCGCCCGCCTCCGCGCCGCCGTGCCGGATATGAACATCACCACCGACGTCATCGTCGGCTTTCCCGGCGAGACCGACGCGGAATGGGCGGATAGCTTGGCGTTCGCGGAGAAGATGGCGTTCGGCGGTATCCACATCTTCTCCTATTCACCCCGCGCCGGAACCGCCGCCGCCGACATGGCGAATCCGGTCCATGGCGAGGTGAAAAAAGCCCGCAGCCGGGCGCTGCACGAGTTAGCGGAGCGGCAGAAGCGGGCGTTTTTCGCGAAGCATGTGGGGCGCGAATTTCCCGTGCTATGGGAGGGCACACGAACCAGCGCGGATGGTCGGACGGAGATTTATGGCTACACGCCGAATTATGTGAAGGTGGGGATGGTCGTGGAAAGTGCCGGGCTGAGTTATCGGGTGACGATGGCGCGGCTGGTGAGAGTGGCGGAGTCGGGGGAGTTTGTTTGGGCGGGATCGGTTTACGGAACGGACTCACCGGACTCAAGAACCGATTAACTCACGGCTTGGCGACCTTCATGCTATGGAATGCATTCCAACGCCGTGCCATTAGCCAAGCGATACACGCGAAAATCGCTGTCCAGCGTAAAAATGCGATGGATACCAAGCGTCTCGGCTATCGCCACCAAGGACGCATCTGCCAAATCCATGGGTGTATCACGGTATTTTTCCATTAAAACAGCCATACGCCGCACTTCATCTTCAATTGGATGATGCAAAGCCAGTCGGCCCGCCGCCCACCAGCGCCAAAGCTCGGCTTGCGCTGGATGCCCACACGAGCGAAATAAGAGATACATGGCCTCCGTAAAACAAGGCCAAGTGGTGAGCGGGCGTTCCCTTGGCAAAAACTTGGTGGCCTGAACGCAAACTCCGTGATTTGGGTCGTTTTTGTTGATGAGCGCCACCAAAGGGCCGGTGTCTATCAGGATCATAGGTGGCCTTGCCGTTGCTTCTCAGCCAGACCTTCGATGAACCGCTCGCCACACGGCTCCGATAGATTCTCCGGGGAGCCTTCCACTGTCCCGATATAGCCGGAAAGGAAATCAAACAAGGTTTCTCCATCGTCCAATAATGTCGATGGTTCGAGCCGTTCCCGTAGCCATTCAAGCGCTAGTAATTCCGGCACCGATCCGGCTTTGCGGGCCGCCTCGGCTAGGGGTTGCTCCATTTCTGTGGGAATCACTATCGTAGTCATGGTTGTTTCTCACTCACATACAGCGCCGCCCCCACCACCGCCGCCGGGGCCATCAAAATATTCAAGCCGGGCACCGCGAGTCCCAGCATCGCCATTCCGCCAAAACTCAACAGCCCGACCCGCATATCCTTCGCCAATCGGCGCTGCTCCTCAAAGCTGACGCCGTGCGCTTCCAGCGGATACGCCAGATATTCCATCCCCAGGAACCAAGCGTTGAAGGCCAGCCATAAAAACGGCGCCACCACATTGACGCCCGGAATCACGAACAAAATCAGCAGCGGCACCGCCCGCGTCAGGAAGAATCCCAGCCGCTTGAATTCCGCCGCCATCCCGCTGGTCAATTCTTTGCCCAAGGACAATCCGGGCGGCGGGGGAAGAGCCTTGCCCGTCCGCGCCAAAGCCTTCTCGGCCAGCCGACTATAAAACGGCGAGCCAATCAGATTCGCCAACACCGTGAAGGTGAAATACATCACCAGCACGAACGACAGGGCGAATATCGGCCACAGCACCCAGGCCAGGAAGCCCAGCCAAGCCGGTAGCAACCAGTGCATGAGCGCCGCGAAATAATGCACGCCCGCCCACAGGGCCAAGCCATACAAGCCCAGATTAATCAGCAGGGGCATCCACACAAAATGGCGCAGGTCGGGTGCCATCAGCAACCGCAACCCGCGCAGGAGGTAGGTGGGAGACAAAGAAAGCGGGGGGGTTAGTTTCGGATTCACGAAAGTCATGGGCGTCCGCCGAAGATAAACACAGCGGTCATTGTCGCCCAAACCCGCGCCGCCGTGCCAGTGGACGGCGGCGATTTGCCTCAAGCGGCCAGGGTTCTCAGATTGTCGAAATAGCCAGCATCCGAATAGCGGTAGAAGCTCTGGTGCGTCCTAGCCAGCATCCGCTGGGTGATGGGCGAGGCGTCGGGCACGGCGTCGAAGGCTGATTGCAGATTCATCCGATAAGGCACGCGCACACCCCGGAAGGTGCAGGCGGGGCCAATCTGTTCCATGGCAATGCCTAAGCCGTCCAAGATACGGCAGATCGACCGGCGGCAAAGGAATACCCATTGCTCAATGTTAATGCTGAGGCAGTATTCCTTTGCCGCCCGGATGAGTCCCAACAGAACCTCCGGTTCGGACACCCTATTATGGTTTCCGTTGCCCCCCGCATTGCGGTATTCATCGAGGATGAGCAGTCGGGAAAATTCGGCGATGACCATTTCAGAACCCACGTCCGGCAGGTCGATTTCGGCCACCCGGTTGATGGGGAGATAGTCCGCCGGGCCGACCACCAAGCGCGCCGCCGCGATCCAACGATTACGCTTTTTGTCCCGGACCAGGAAATGCACCGCGTGGTCGTCGTAGCGGTCTTTTTCCATTTGGTTTTTAAAGCGGCCCGCGTTCTCGAAGCCTTTCTCCAGGCAAAACACGCGGTATCGCAAGTGATAGTTGATGGCTTTGCTGTTCGCGGTGTCGGCTAACACCACCTCGTAACGGTTGTCGAACATCATACTTGGCCCTCCGTAATTCGGGTTGTTTCGACTAAGTCTAGTCCCCGGATCGTTTCCCCCAGTGTGAAAGAAGCCGGGCGAGAACCTGTTGGTTCTCACGGCCTCCTTAGCCATGAACAGCGGTTGATTTTCCTTAGCTAGATTGTGGTTCCCTACCGATGAGGTTCGCGGCAAGTCGATCCCGGAACTCGTTTTCGAGCATCGTGGAAGCCGAAAGCAGTTAGTATGCCCAAATACAGATAGCCATTGAATTCAACAGCTTACGAGATTTCTTCCGAACCCCTAACCCGCCGTTTTGTCGCCGATCCGGGACGCGCTCGGCGGTGATAGCCTAGGCGATTGTTTTTGCTGTGGTTTTTTGTCCCGGATGGAAGACGCGGGAAATGACACAGTCTCCCCAACTCACACCCTCACCCCCAGCGCGTGCCAATACGGCGCGAACCCCTGCGCCACGCACTCACCGACCAGCGCCAGAAAAGGCCCGTAATCCCCATCCACATGGGCCGCGTCCAGCGCGAGGTAATAATCCAAGCGCCGCTCCACCGGCAGCACGGCGGCGGGAAACCCGGCCTTGAGCAATTCCAGATTCATCAGCAGCCGCGAGGTGCGGCCATTGCCATCAATAAAGGGGTGAACCTTCACGAAATCCCCATGGACCCGCGCAGCCCGCTCCACCGGATGCAAGCGCCCGGCCTCCTGTTCATACCAGCGGGCGAAGTCGGCCATCTGTTCCGGCACCACCAGAAAATCCGGCGGCACATGCCGGGCACCGGCGATGGTGACGTTGAGCATGCGATAACGGCCCGCGTTGGCGTCGTCGATGTTCTTTAGCACAAGGCTATGGATGCTACGGACCTGCCATTCCGACAGCGGCTCTTGCCCGCGCACGATGTCCTCCACATACAGGATGGCGGCGCGGTGGTTGATGGCCTCGAAATGCTCCCGCAACGTCTTTCCGCCAATGGTGATGCCTTCCAGCACCACCTTGGTTTCCAGCAGGGTCAGGGTGTTGCCCTCGATGGCGTTGGAATGGTAGGTCCAGCGCAGCACCAAGTCTTCGTGCAGACGCGCCACCAGGGCGGGCGGCAACGGACGGTGGGAATCGAGTTTCGCCTTGAGGGCATCGAGCCGGGGAAAGTCCACAGGGAGGCTCCTTTATAGGGTTGAAAGTTACGGCGGGCGATTTTCCCCAGGCGTTCCCTCAATCAAAAGCCGAGCCACAAACCCATAAATCGCTTGAGCATGGGTCAGGGCTTCGTCAAACTCAATCACGCAGCGGCATGTCATCGGCGGCGAGGCCAGGATAGCGATAGGCGGAAGCGTGGGGGTCAGCAGTTCGGCGGATTCAGCGAATTGCGAGAACTCGGGCAAGCGGGTTTCGGCCTGCCGCACCAACCGCCGGACATCGTGGGTTTTCTCGAAAGCGACACCGCTGGCGACCAGCCACGCTTTAACCGCCTTCTCCGCCGCTTGCTGGCAATGATAAAGGCGGTGTCGAGTGGGCCGTGGTCCGCGTCGGCAATAATTCGCGGGTCAGGCTGGTACGGGCATCATCCATACAGCTTGGTCCGTCCCGCACAATCCGATGTTGTATGGATGAGGGCAGTCGCCAATCTGGAATTCCGCCCTCAATCGCTCCACGATTTTCTCCAAGAGACCTGCGGGAATGGTTTTCATCGCGCCACCTGTCCGGTTAACCCTCTAATCAAGCCGGGATTACATGTGGGTCATCAGGATGACCGAGCCGCCATCGCGCTCCCGAACGCGCCCGTTCATTACCCCGCGTCCGGCGCCCCTTTGAACAACGAAGGATTCATCCCATGCCGACTCAGCAGCCGGTAGAACTCGGTGCGGTTGCGCTTCGCCATCTTGGCGGCCTGGGTGACGTTGCCATTGGTCATTTGCAGCAGCCGGATCAGGTAGTTCCGCTCGAACTGGTCGCGGGCGTCCTGCAACGACATGAACGGGGCCGGCTCGTCCCGCAGGGCACGCTGCACCAGCGTCAATGGAATCAGCGGCGTGGACGACAGGGCCACGCATTGCTCCACCACATTGCGCAATTGCCGCACATTGCCCGGCCAGTCGAAATTCACCAGCGCCTCCATGGCTTCCGGCGAGAAGCCCTTGACCCGCCCGTCGTAGGACTCGGCCAATTCCCGGATGAACGCCGCCGCCAGCAGCGGAATATCCTCGGGCCGCTTGGCGAGGGCGGGCAGAATCAGGGTCACGACATTCAGGCGGTAGTACAGGTCTTCCCGGAAATTCCCCTCGGCCATGGCCTTGTCCAAATCGGCGTGGGTGGCGGAGATGATCCGCACATCCACCGACTCGTCGTCGGTGGCCCCCACCGGGCGCACCTTCATTTCCTGCAAGGCACGCAGCAGCTTGGCCTGGAAGGATTTGGGCATGTCGCCGATTTCGTCCAGGAACAGCGTGCCGCCGTCGGCGGCGCGGAATAAGCCCTTGTGGTCGCGGGTCGCCCCGGTGAAGGAACCCTTGCGGTGTCCGAACAGTTCCGATTCGAACAGGTTCTCCGGGATGGCGCTGCAATTGACCGCCACGAAGGGACCGCCCGCACGGGTGCTGGCGTCGTGGATGGCGCGGGCCAGCAATTCCTTGCCGGTGCCGCTCTCCCCGCCGATGAACACGCTGGCCTTGCTCTGGGCGATGCGCTGGGCTTGGCTCAGCAATTCTTCCATGATCGGGCTTTGAGTCAGAATGGTCCGGCGCCATTCGTCCTGATCCGCCACCGAGGCGTTGTTCATGCCGATGCGGGTGGCCTCGTTCACCAGATTGACCAGTTCGGTCTTGTCCACCGGCTTGGACAGGAAGCCGAAGACACCCCGCTGGGTGGCGCTGACCGCGTCGCTGATGGTGCCGTGGGCGGTCATGATGATGACCGGCAGGGTCGGGTATTGCTCGTGCAGGGCGTCGAACAGGCCGAGGCCGTCCATGCCCTCCATCCTGAGATCGGTGACGACCGCGTGGGGCCGGAACACGGACACCCGCGACAGGGCCGCCACGCCGCTGGCGACGGATTCCACCTCGAAGCCCACGGCGGTCAAGCGCAGGGCCAGAAGGCGCAACAAATCGGGATCGTCATCCACCAATAAAACTCGGGTTCGGCTGGTATTCATAGCAATCAATCACTGTGCATAGTTCGGTTCGTCCAGGCTTTGCTCGATGGCCTTGAGCGCTTCCAGCTTGCGTTGCAGCTCCTTCAATTCGCCCGCTTGGGACTCCAGGCGGCGGGAAGCTTTCTTCTCCTTAGACCGCGTGTCGGCAATCCGCTTTTCCAAGGATTTGAGGCGCTCGGCTTCGCGGTCCAAGCGGGCCAGGACGGTTTTTTGGTAAATCAGAAAGGCTTTCAGTTTAGGGTCGGCCACATCCGGCAGGGCCGCGTCGATGAGGGCCAGGGCGGTGCGCGGTTCGCCGCAGGACCGGCTGACCGATTGGGCGAGCATCCAATGCAGGCGGACGCCCAGACTGGGATTGGCCTTGGCAAGCTCCTTCAACCGCCGGCATTCCGCCCGCCGCTCCGCCTCCGATGCGCCAACAAAGCGCTCGGCAAACTTCAAGAGTTCGCCCAGATCGGTGCTTGAATAAGGCGGCGGGGACGGGGCTGGCGCCACCTCGATTTTCTCCCCACTCCGTGGGCCAGCGCAGCCCGCCAAGGCAAAAATCGCGGCCAGTGTCACCGCGTGGCGGAGGGTTTTCATGGATATGAATCAGTCATCTTGTCGGCAAGGAATGCGGACCCGGATGCGGGCGCCAGTGCGGCCCGGCCGGGGTTCCAAGGCTTCTACATTACCATGATGCCCGGCCACGCATTCGCTCACAATCGCCAAACCCAGCCCCGTGCCGCCCACGTTCCCTTCCCTCGCCGCCCGGCCCTGGAAGAACGGCTCGAAGATTTGCTGACGCTCATCCGGGCCGATGCCGGGACCGTCATCCTCGATTTCCAATTCCATGTGACCGCCGGCCTGTCGTAGCCCAAGGCGGATCTCCCCCCCGGCGGACGAATATTTGATGGCGTTGGATAGGAGGTTATCGACCACCGTCCGCAACTGCTCCGGGTTGCCATCGACCCGCACGGGCCGCAGCGCCGTCTTGGCGGTGAGCGCCTTGGCCCGCAGCCGGAGCTGGTTGTCGTCTATGACCGACGCCATCAATTGGGCCATGTCCACTTTCTCCCGCCGCGACGCCGAAGGCCGGGTGTTGACCTGGCTGTAATTGATGAGTTCGGCGATCAGGGTATCCAGCCTTTGGGTATTGCTGACCAAGATTTGGGCAATGTCCCGCTGTTCGGTGTTGAGTTCGCCCACCACTTCGTCGGCCAAGAGTTCCGTGCCCTCGTGGATGGTCGCCAGGGGTGTTTTGAGTTCGTGGGAAACATGGCGGATGAATTGCTGCTTGGCCGCTTCCAGGCCGTGCAAGCGGCTCCTGAGCCAGTCCAGCCGCTCGCCCAGATATTCCATGTCCTTGGGTCCGGTGACGCGCACCGGCTGCACGAGGTCGCCCGCCCCGAGTCGGCGAATGGCCCGGTCCATCTGGCGTATGGAGCGGATGATCACGAAAGTCAGCACCGAAATCAAAACCAGGGACACCGGTAGCCAGATCGAAGCCCGCCACAGCACCCGTGCCTGGACGGCTTGGGACTGAGCCTCCAGGGCGTGAACCTCGGCGTCGGTGGCCTCCGCGATGGACGCCGCCAAGTCCCGCACCTTGACGCCCAGTTCGGCGAATAATTCGTCGGCCTTCCCCATCCGCTGCTGTCCGGCATCCGGGCGGGGGCGATTCCTCTCCCGGCCATTGGCGGAATCCAGGTGGGCTTGAGATTTAGCGGCCAAGCGCTGGTAAACGGACTCTCCGTCTGTCCGCAATAGATCGAGACGCGGGGCTAATGCGGAATCGCCGGTCAATTTCTGCAAATCATCCAGCACGTCGGTGAAGGCGTGATAAGCGTCATCAAAGGCCGTGTGGCTGTCAGCATCGTCCAGCACCAGATGGCGCTTGGCCTTGCGCTCGAAATCCACCAGCCGCTCCCGCAGCATTTCGTTCTTCTGGGCCAGTTGCGCCACGCGGTAGGCCATGGTCTGGGAGGACACGGCCAGCTCGTCCACCGCGTGGACCGCCGCCACCAGGGTCGCCACCAAGGGCAGCACCGCCAGGGCGAAGCCGAACAGGATCAGGCTACGCAGCGCCAGGGGATGAAGGATGCGGGCCAAGACCGACACGCTAGAACTCGACGCAATAGCCGGACACCGGCTCCGCCTCGCCGATGCTGTAGCCGCTGCGGGCCTTGACGAACTCGCGGGCGAATTCGTGGCTGGAGGGGAATTCGGCGTGGATGCGATAGAGCGGCTCGGCCTGGGCGAGGCGGACCTCGTGGCCCACTTCCGCGCACAACTGGCCGAAGGCTTGTTCCGACAGGCCCAGTTCGTCGGGGCCAACGATTTGGCCGTCATCCACCACATTCAGCACCGCCTCGATGCGCTGGCCGTTGCAGCGGCCTTCGATCTTGGCGAGCGCCTGGAAGCCCTCGGCCCGGTACACCGAGCATTCCCGGCGCAGGTAGGCGGCGTTCTCGCGGTAGGTGTCGATGGCGATGCGGCGCAGCCTCAGCACGCCGCCGGATTGTTGGGTGGATTCGGGCAACGGCGCCGGGATTGAGGGTACGGAATGGTCGTCGAGCATCAGGCTGGCCCCCGTAAAAACATTGGTATCGTTAGGGATTGCCGTGGTCATCGTTTTAAAATACCACGCCCGACTGATCCGAGTCGCCTTTCCCACTCCCCCCCGACTGTTGCCGCGTGCCGACCCCCAAAGCCCTGTTCCTCCCGCTTGCCTCCTTCGCCGCGTTCGCCGCGTTCTGGCAAGTCGCCGCCCTGGTCGCCGCTTCGCCGCTGCTGCCCTCCCCCATGGCGGTCGCGGCGGTGCTGGCCGGGGAAATCCGCTCCGGGCAATTGCCCTACCATCTCGGCGTCACGCTGGCCCGGCTTGCCGCCAGCTTCAGCTTGGCCATGAGCCTCGGCACCGGACTCGGCATTCTGCTGGGGCGGCATCCCAAGTTGGATAAGTTTTTCGATAGCTGGCTGGTGCTGTTCCTGAACATCCCGGCTCTGGTGACGGTGATCCTGTGCTACGTCTGGTTCGGCCTCTCGGAGAGCGCCGCCATCGCCGCCGTGGTCATCAACAAGCTGCCCAATGTCATCGTCACCGTGCGGGAAGGCACCCGCGCCCTAGATCGCGACTTGCTGGAAATGGCCGAGGTGTACCGCTTCGGGCGGCTGAAAACCCTGCGCCATGTCATCTGGCCGCAGCTCGCGCCCTTCGTGCTGGCCGCGTCGCGCACCGGCCTGGCGCTGATTTGGAAGATTATTTTGGTGGTGGAATTGCTCGGGCGTAGCAACGGCATGGGCTACCAATTGCATTTGTTCTTCCAGATGTTCGACGTGTCGGCCATCCTCGCCTACACCATCGCTTTCGTGGTGGTGGTGCAGGTCATCGAACTCGCCCTGCTCAAGCCGCTGGACCGGCGAGCCAAGCGGTGGCGCCGATGACGGCAGTCCATATCGACATCGCCAGCAAGCATTACCGGATCGACGGCCACCCCAGCCCGGTGCCGGTCATCCGAGACTTGCGGCTGAATTTGGGATCGGGCGAATTCGTCTGCCTGGTGGGTCCGTCCGGTTGCGGCAAGACGACGCTGCTCAACATCGTGGCGGGGCTGGACCGGGACTACCGGGGTTCGGTGCGGATCGAAGCGGCCTCGAACCCGCCGCGCATCGGTTACGTGTTTCAGAATCCGCGCCTGCTGCCGTGGCGCACGGTGCGGGAGAACATCGCGCTGGCCCTGCCGAAAGACACCGATCCGGCCTACGTGGATCATTTATTCGAGGTGGTCGGGCTGACGGACGCCCGCGATGTGTACCCGGAACGCCTGTCCCTGGGGATGAGCCGCCGCGCCGCGCTGGTCCGGGCCTTCGCCATCAACCCCGACCTGCTGTTGATGGACGAGCCGTTCGTCTCACTGGACCCGCCGACCGCCCGCCGCATCCGCGAACTGGCCTTGCGGCTGTGGCGGGAGCGCCCGCACACGGTCCTGTTCGTCACCCACGATTTGCGGGAGGCCATTGAATTGGCGGATCGGCTGGTGTTCCTGGAGCCTTCCCCAGCGGCGGTGATTGGCGATGTGACCGTGGATTTGCCCCGGGACGAGCGCGGCGACGCGGCCATTGAGGCGTTCCGGCAACGTCTGCGGGCGGAGGTTCCGGCGATTCGGGGCTTGCTTTGAGTGGGTGGGGGAACGGAATTATCTTGGTTCGCTGGCCTAACAGAAACCAGCATTTTGCTATGATGCGGAAAATGCTGTTTACCCCTATCAGGAGAAACCCATGGCAACTTTGCAATTACGCTTACCGGATTTCGTAACCATAGCGCCGGCAGAGTTAACCCTGATATTGGCCGCTCATCTTTATGGACAGGGCGCATTGTCCATCGGCCAAGCGGCGGAATTGGCCGGGCTGCCGAAGCGGGCATTCATGGAATTATTGGGGCGTTACAACATATCCGCATTTAATTACAGTGAGGAAGAATTGGAGCGGGATATCCAAAATGCCTAATATCGTTTCAAATACCAGTGGGCTTATCGCGCTCGACAACATTAGCCGTTTGGATATTTTTGAAAAGCTTTACGGGACGATTCACATATCGGAGGAAGTGGTGAGCGAGTTTGGAATCGTCGCGCCCGCATGGATTAAGATTCATGCGGTGCAAGATAAAGTTAAAACGCGAATATTGCACAATCTTGTCGATTTAGGGGAAGCCAGCACAATTGCCTTGGCCTATGAATTCGATGATGTGACGTTAATACTCGATGATCTCAAGGCACGAAAACTGGCTGACAATTTGAATTTGCGCTATACCGGCCTACTCGGAATTTTGATTAAAGCCAAACAAGCCGGAGTTATCACCTCGATACAAGAAATTCTGGTTGGCTTACGAACCGCCGGATTTCGATTCTCTCCCGCGATGGAAGCTAAGGCATTGCGGTTGGCGGGCGAACATAAGTAACTCCAATGCTCAAATAACATCATCCACCTCCCCCATGCCTGACTGGCTCATTGCTCTAATCCCCACGCTGCCGATACTCGCCGCCACCCTCATCGGCGCAGGCATTGCTTCCGGGCATATTGCGGGCGAAGCCTCCGAGCGCTTCACCGCCCGCCTCGCCGTGGGAGCCGCCGCCCTCGCCTTCCTTTTATCCGCGCTGGTCACAGGACTCCGCCTTGCCGACCTTCTTCCCGAACACATCGTCCTCGGCACTTGGCTGGCCAGCGGCGATTACCGCATCCAAATCAGCTTCACCGCCGACCGGCTCGGCCTCGGCCTGTCCCTGCTGTTCGGCTTGTTCGCTTGGATGGTCGCCCGCTTCTCGGTCAATTACATGCACCGGGAAGCCGGATTCCACCGTTTCTTTATGGTGCTGTCGCTGTTCGCCGGGGCCATGCAATGGCTGGTACTGGCGGGCAATGCGCCGCTCACTTTCGCGGGCTGGGAACTGGCCGGGGTGTGTTCCTACCTGCTCATCGCCTACGCCTACGACCGCCCAACGGCGGCGGGCAACGCCACCCGCGCCTTCGTCACCAACCGCCTCGGCGACGCTGGTTTCGCGCTGGGCATTTTTCTGGCCTTCGCCTGGACTGGCGGCGTGGAATGGCCGACGTTGCTCGCCAAGGGCGCCCACTTGCCGCCCTTACAAGCGGGACTGCTGGCGAGTGGCTTCTTGCTGGCGGCGGTCGCCAAGTCCGCCCAAGTGCCGCTGGCGCCGTGGCTGGCCCGTGCGATGGAAGGGCCGACGCCCTCCAGCGCCATTTTCTACGGCGCGGTGATGGTTCATGCCGGGGTGTATCTGGTGCTGCGGCTGGAACCCGTGTTCGAGCAAGCGCCCGTGGTCATGGCGGTGATGGCGGTTATTGGCTTTCTGACGGCGCTGTATGGCTTCGCCTGTGGGCTGGTGCAAACCGATGTCAAATCGGCGCTGATTTTTTCCACCATGGGCCAAGTCGGGCTGATGTTTTTGGAATGCGGACTGGGCTGGTGGACGCTCGCGGCGTTGCACTTGGTGGCCCACGCGGTGGTGCGCGGCTATCAATTCCTGACCGCGCCCTCACTCATGCATCGAATCTTGGGCGAACCGGCCCGCCCGCCCCTGCCCGTCTTAGCCCGACAACACGGGCTGTACCTCGCGGCCTTGCGGCGCTTCTGGCTGGAGGAATTGGGCGATTTCGTCACGGTCAAGCCGGTGCGACGCTATGCCGCCGATCTTGTGAATTTCGACAGCCGGGTGGTGGACCCGTTGGTGGGGCTGTCCGCCCCGGCCATGCAAGGGCTGGCGTCTTTGGCCGAATGGGAGGAACACAAGCTTGGCGCGGCACTGGATAGCCGTAGTGGCCGGGCTAGGGTCGGCGGTTTGTTGGGGCTGCTGGTCCATAGCGCCGCTGCTGCGCTGCATTGGTTCGAGCAACGGCTGGTGCTGGATGGCGCGGGCCTCAGGATGCTGGCCCTGGGGCGGCGATTCGGGGCGAGGCTTAATCACATCGAAGCCGGGCTGACCCAGCCCCGCTATTTGGTCCTGCTGGTCATCATCACCCTGTTAGCCACCCTCTGAAATCGCCCATGCCCACCGAAATCGCCTGGTCGGCACAAGCCCCACTGCCCGTATTGAGCCTCTTGGCTTTCTGGCCCTTGCTGGTCATGGTGGCCGTGCTGTTGTCCGGGTCGCGCCGCCAAGCCTTCTTCATCGGGTTCGGCGGCACCGGGCTGGAATTGGGCATCGCCCTGTTCGTCGTGACCGCGCTGGACCGGCAAACGGCGCAGCTGCAATTCGCCGAACACCTGCGCCTGCTGCCTTTCCTGAGCTATCACCTGGCGGTGGACGGCCTAAGCGTGCTGTTCATCGCGGCGACGGCCCTCTTGAGTTTTTTGATGGTGCTGTATGGCCGCATCGTCATGGAGGAACCCTTGCGGCATTATCTGGCGGGCGTGCTGGTGTTTGAAGCCATGCTCATCAGCCTGTTCATGGCCCAGGACTTGCTGCAATTCTGGCTGCTGGCCGCGACGGAGGTTTTACCCGCGACGTATCTTTCGCTGCGCTGGGGCACCGGGCAGGCACGCCAGCAGGCGACGGTACGTTACCTGCAATTCATGGGCGGCGGGCTGGGGATGCTGCTGTGCGGCCCCTTGGTGTTGGGCTGGCATCATGCCCAGGTGGCCGGGTATTGGTCGTTCGATCTGGCGGATCTATTGACCACTCCTCTACCACCCCACCTCGAAACTGTAGTGTTTGTATTCATGTACTACGGGTTTTCGGTGCGGATGGCGATGTTCCCTTTCCACGGCTGGCTGCCGCCCTTGGCTCAACATGGCACACTGGCGACGGTGGGCGTGTTCTTGGTGGGCAGCAGGCTCGGAATCTACGGGCTGTTGCGCTTCGTCCTGCCGCTGCTGCCAGACGCGGTCCACGTCTTCAAGCCGCTGGCCGTGGGGCTGGGCCTCGTCGGCATTTTTTATGGCGCCTTGCTGGCGCTGATGCAGTTGAATCTGCGCCGTCTGTTGGCCTTTGCCGCCGTCAGCCAATCGGGAATGCTGGTCATCGGGGTGTTTTGCCTGAACCGTGAGGGCTTGGCGGGCGCTTTGCTGCTAGCGGTTAATTTTGGCGTCGCCTCTAGCGCCCTGCTGTTCGCCACCGGCTTGTTATTGCACCGGGCCGGAAGCTCCTTGCTGCCCCGTCTGGGTGGCTTGTTTGATCCCATGCCCTTGCTGGGTATTACTTTTTTAATTGGCGCCCTCAGCACCATGGCCATGCCCGGCACGCCCGGCTTCGACGCCGCCCATCTGTTGCTGGAAGGTGCCATCGAGACCCATGACTGGGGCGTCGGCACCGCCGTCGCCATCGGCAATGTGCTGTCAGCGGCCTTCCTGCTGTGGGCCTTCCAGCGGACCTTCCTGGCCCAGCGCCGGGAAACCGTGATCCGCCCTGTCAAGACGCGGGTGACGCTCTCCGAAGCGGCCCTCACTGGCATTTTATGCGCCGTGCTGCTGGGGGTGGGGTTCTATTCGGAACCTTGGCTGGAAACAGTGGACAAGTCAGTGAGCCTTCTGGCGGAGCGGTTTGAAGCGAGGCATCGGTGATATCCGGCGGCTTAAATAGAAGCGGACGCTGCTTAAACGCGAACCACATCCTGCCTTCAAAGTAACCCAAACAAAATTTTGTCGTTATAAAGAGACGTTTTTCTTTTTAACAGGTACAATCGCTTCGATATTGCTTGAGTGTTCCGCCACTACAGAGTCGAAGCCAAGCTCAAACATGGTGGGGCGGGGCTGGCTTAATTAAGCTGGCCGGGAAATAAGCCGTCCGGCTGTTTCCCATCAGAAAAAGCAATAAATAGACCCAATGCATCCATTGCCAAGATACAAGCGTACACCGCTAGCGCTTCATCCCGACAGCAACAAGCGGCCAATTTCGCCGTATTACTTTCAGTAGAACCATGCCGAGCAATCACATCTTGGATCATTCAAACGAAATCCTTGACTCTACGCAGTGGTTAACCTCAAAAGCACCAAACCACTTATGTAAATTATTTGCCGTGTTGGTCATCCCAGCATTTCCATTTCAATAATACGCGGGGGATTATGTCAGTATCAAAAAAGTCATGCTCAGAATCCGGGTCCAACAGAACACTGGCCGACTTGCTGGTCGATTATTTAGAGCAGTTATCGGTCGATTATGTATTCGGGGTACCCGGCGGAGCCATTGAGCATTTGTATAGCGCCCTAGCCCGCAGCCAGCGGCGGGGCGGGCCGCGCCCAATCGTGGCACGACACGAGACCGGGGCCGCTTTCATGGCGGATGGCTATTATCGAGAAACCGGAAAGCTGGGAGTTTGTTGTACGACCACAGGGCCTGGTGCCACCAATATCATTACCGGCGTGGCTTCCGCTTATGAGAATCAGATTCCCATGCTAGTTATCAGCGCCCAAACCGCGCTGGCTCATTTTGGTCGTGGCGCGGCCCAGGAATCATCCTGCACTGGAATAGACACCGTGGGCTTATTCCGCTATTGCTCTCGCTATAGCACGCTGATTTCCCATCCCGATCAATTTGAGCATAAGCTTTCAACAGCGATCATGACGGCGTTTGGATCCCCCACCGGACCCGCCCATATTAGCGTTCCATGGGATGTGCTTAGCAGTCCAGCTCTGAATGATGCCCCGGCCTTTGATCTGAGTGGATTCGCCATCCCGCCTTCCGTTATTGATACCAGCGCGGTCGAGAATCTTTGTGAATTATTAGCTCAGGCCAAGAAAGTGGTTTTCGTAGTGGGCGGCGGGTGCGGAGAAGCCATTCACAAGATCATTGAATTGGCTACCGCGTTGAACTCCTCAATAGTCGCCACCATGCACGGCAAGGGCTTCATTGATCCATACCAGCCACTATTCCGGGGAATCATCGGCTACGCTGGACACGCCAGCGCTAGGGATGTTCTAACTGACCCGGAAGTCGATGCCGTGGTGGCGATAGGCACCACCTTGGGAGAGTTGGATAGTAATGGATGGGATTCTAGATTCCTGCTCAATCATCGCCTCATACACATTGATTCCATCGAAAGCCATTTGACCAACTCTCCCATGGCCCGACTCCGTGTCAGGGGCAGAATACTGACGATCTTTAATTATCTTCTTGACCGTTTTAGTAGCATAGCGACAAAGCAATCATCCATATCGGCTATTTCTTTGGCTACAGCTACAGGCGGAACTCCACAAGATACTCAAGCTAGCCGTGAAGCCATGCTACCCTTCCAGCTAGATGGCGAAGTCGAGTTTAATGACTCAATACCCATCAAGCCACAACGCCTTATGCGGGAGTTATCCAGGTTATTTCCTCCGGGCACGAGCTTTATTACGGACACCGGCAATGGGCAAGCTTGGGCCATTCACTATTTGCACCCCATTGGAAAGGTGGCCCCTGGCCCACATCCAGGCAGTGGCGGAACCTTTAGAAACTGTGCGGAATTCGTATCCATGGCTTGGTCCATGGGCGCTGCGGTTGGAACCGCGTTGGGCAATCGCGAAAAGCCAGTGGTCTGCATTATTGGCGATGGCAGCTACCTTATGAGCGGGCAGGAAATTACCGTGGCGGTCCAAGAGAAACTGACGGTGATTTTTGTCGTGCTGAATGATTCGGCGCTGGGTATGGTTAAGCACGGGCAAAAACTCACCCAAAGCGAAGCCATTGGTTTTGAACTGCCCGATATTGACTATAGCGTCTGCGCTCGGGCCATGGGTGCCGAAGCTTATACCATCTGCTCATCGCAGGATTTGCAAGCCTTGGATATTGCGGCGCTATGTCGTCGACTAGGGCCAACCTTGCTCGATGTCCGTATTGATGTAAATGAAGTGGCGCCCATCGCGGCCCGTATACAAATTCTGGGTGCCCATGAATGAGCGATAATCCAGAGGTTATACATACCCGTATTTGGAAGGAGATTCCTGAGCCAGACAACCCTTTTGCGGCTTCGGTCTGCCTGTGTTCTGGCTATGATGTGTATGGTGATCTTCTCGGTAAAGCCAGTTGGATTGAATATCTTTATTTGCTCTTCAAACAAGAGCCACCGACAAAAAGCCAAGCCGTATTATTGGAAGGCCTTGCCATTGCCCTTGCCAATCCCGGCCCCCGCGATCCCGCCGTACACGCCGCCATGTGTGGGGGCGTGGGTGGCTCTACCCATGCCTCCTGCTTAATGGCGGCGCTGGGCGTCGGCGCGGGGCAGTTGGGCGGTGCGCATGAAGTGGCATTGGCGATGGAAAACTGGCAAGCCTGTGGCCTAGACCTGGAATCCTGGCGTACCCGCCTAACAAACCCACCCGTGGAAGAGCGTGCTGACGTGTGGTTGCCCATGGAGCATCCACCGGGTTTCGATCCTCATGGCGCCAGTTGCGCCACGCCAGTCAGGCAAACGCTCGCTTTCCTGGCGCAATGCAGCACTGGAAACTCCCTCGATTGGCTTCTGCGTTTTCGCCCGCAACTTGAATCCATCGTGGATTGTCCCGTGGCAATGACCGGCGTCGCCGCCGCCGCGTTGACCGATCTTGAATTCACGCCGCCGCAAGGCGAAATGCTTTTCCTGCTGCTGCGGCTACCCGGCGCGGCGGCGCACGCACTGGAACAGCAAGAGCATGGCTGGCGGGGCTTTCCGTTCTTCGCCAATGGCATCAAACTGGAAAATTTTCCAAACAGTATATGAGTTGAATGGACATTATGCGCGGCCCTAAACAGCTTTTAGCGAGTGAGAACTGCTGGACTACTAGTATGGGGGCATGTTTTCCAAAGGAGGCTCGGGTCGTGTTCCGAGGCAAAGAATTATTTACCGAGCTTAATAAGCTTTCTTGGGTGGGCTTGCTATTTTATAGTATTACTGGGCGAATTCCAGATGACAATCAGGTTCGTATGATTGAAGGAATCTGGCGAATATGTAATAGCTATCCAGATCCAAGAATATGGAATAACCGGATTGCCGCACTCGCCGGAACCGCCCGCAGCACCGGGGCTTTGGCTATTGGCGCAGCGACAGCGGCAACCGAAGCTTCAATTTATGGGCATCGCCCCACGATGCGCGCACTCGAGTTTTTATATCAAACCCAAAAGAGCCTAGATCAAGGTGCGGAATTAATGGATTTGGTTGCATTGGAAAAAACAAGATATAAAATAATTCCAGGATACGGACGTCCGGTCATACAGGGCAAAGATGAGCGAATCGAACCCCTTCTTGAACTCGCAAAGTCGCTTGGATTAGGCGATGGCAAATATGTGGAACTCATATTTAAAATTGAACAAATCTTATTAAATAGTCGATGGCAGCTACACATGAATATTGCCGCGCTGCAAGCGGCTTTAGCTGCGGAGCAAGGATTTTCGTGTCGAGAATATTATCTTTTTAGAATTGTAGGCTACTCCGCTGGAATGCTTCCTTGCTATGTGGATGCCGCGACACAGGCAGAAGCAACATTATTTCCCATACGTTGCAACAATATATTATATTCTGGTAGCTCACCACGGACATGGCGATAATTATGGTTCTTTAGGAATTTGCATGGAAAAAAGCTTTGAGGATCGACAGCCCATTAACAAAAACAACAGCTTGCACATGGGGCGCTGGCGTTCACCACGCGAAATCCCAAAGACCCATAATTATTAGCGCCATCAGATATCAATAAAATTGGCGACAATAAGAAACATTATGCCTCAGCATCATCATAATTAATGACTTTATAAAAAACTTCGCGATCCCACTCCATTAATTACATGGCAGCAAATCAACGTCAACATCAAACTTAATTGGATACTTGTGTGACCGCCATCAACCGAATCGCCCTTCTTTTTTTGGTCGCCCATTATACTAACGCAGCCGCACAACCACTAGAAAGAGAGGATGAGAAAGCTTTGCTCCAGCTGTATGGCGATGAAGAGATGATTATCACCGCTACAGGAGCAAAGAAACCAATTTCAAAAGCGCCATCGGTCGCTACCGTTATTACTCAAGAAGATATTAAACGAATAGGTGCCACGGATTTGGACGAAGTACTGGAAACTGTGCCTGGGCTACACGTATCCAGAAATACAATATATGGGCCAGTTTATACAATTCGTGGCGTTTACTCAGGTCAAAACCCACAAGTCTTAGTACTCATCAACAATATTCCAATTACTAACTTATTCGTAGGAGATCGCAGTAGGGTTTGGGGTGGCATGCCTGTGCAAGGCATTGCTCGCGTTGAAGTTGTTAGGGGGCCTGGATCCGCTGTTTATGGTGCCGATGCTTTTGCTGGCGTAATCAATATAATTACCAAGACTAAAGAAGATATTAAAGGAACTGAAGCTGGCGGGAGGGTCGGTAGCTTCGATACTTACGATGGGTGGGCGTTGCATGGCGATAAATGGGGAGATTTCGACATAGCGGCCATGTTGGAATACCATAATACCAACGGCCAACGAAAAACTATTGGGGCGGATGCACAATCCTTTTTTGATCAAAACCTGCACACCGACGCCTCTCTCGCCCCAGGTCCAGTCAGCCTTGAGCGGGACAATCTCGACGCACGGCTCGATGTATCTCGTGAGAATTGGCGTTTTCATGGTGGTCTACAACACCGATCAAATATTGGAGCCGGTGCTGGAGTGGCTCAGGCGCTTGATACCCATGGACGATACGCCAGTGACCGCTGGAATGCTGATTTAATTTACCATAACCCTGAATTTACTGAGAATTGGGACGTTACAGCGCAAGTTAGTTATTTTAATACCTCTCAAATAATTCAAAAAAATCTACTTATTTATCCCCCCGGATCGTTCGATGGAGCCTTCCCTCAAGGGGTCATCGGAAATCCAGAAGTTTTTGAGCGGCATGCCCGAGCTAGCATTTCTGGATTTTATTCTGGTTTTGATTGGCATACATTTCGAGTTGGTGCTGGCTTTAATTACGACAGCATTTATGATGTTCAAGAAACAAAGAATTATAACTTTATTTCTGGCAGCTTAACGCCCGCCCCTCTGAAGGCGCTAATTAATGTCACTCAAAAATCCGAGCTGTTTCTAACGCCCGGCAACCGCAAAAACAGCTTTCTTTTCTTACAGGACGAATGGCATTTCGCTAAAGATTGGGAGCTAACAGCAGGCGTGCGCTACGATTATTATTCCGATTTCGGCAGCACAGTTAATCCCCGCCTAGCCTTGGTTTGGGAAACCCGCCACGACCTAACCACAAAGTTGCTTTATGGCCGTGCTTTTCGAGCGCCCTCGTGGGCAGAAACCCGCAACATCAATAATCCCGTATCTCTGGGCAATCCAAACTTACGTCCGGAAACCATCAATACCATTGAATTGGCTTTCGACTACCGGCCAATAGATAAGTTAAGATTGGGGCTTAATATTTTTAATTATTGGTGGAGCGATATTATCCGGTTTGTTCCTGATTCTGGAGCAACCACAATTACCGCACAGAATGCCGGTCAACAAACCGGCCATGGCCTGGAACTGGAAGCGGATTGGCGAATAGCCAAGGAATTCAGCCTATTGGGAAATTATTCTTACCAACATTCCACCGATGAAACCACCAATCATGATGCCGGATATGCCCCCCATCACAAGGTTTACTTAAGGGGGGACTGGGAATTCCTGCCCAACTGGCACCTCAACCCGCAAATCGACTGGATCATCGACCGTCAGCGTCCTGCGGGAGATAACCGCCCCCCCGTGTCGGACTATGTGTGGGCCGACCTAACCATACGGCGCAAACATTTGCTGGACCACTGGGAAGCCGCCTTCTCGGTACGCAATCTCTTCAACTCCGACGCCCGAGAACCCAGTCCCGCCGGTACCCGACAAGCGCTTATTCCGAATGACCTGCCGCTCCCTGGACGGTATTTCTACGGCGAAATCCGCTTTAATTTTTGAGTGCCCGTCGTGGAAATAGATATTTTATGGCTGGCACGCCCGATACTCATTGCGCCGCCCGGGGTTCGCGCTTGAGCATCCATAAAACCATAATTATTGGCTTGATCCGAGTGGGCTTATTGCTGCCCGCTCTGTTGTTCTCGCTAAACCTAATGGCCGCCACCGCCGACGAGCCATCGGTGGCCGTGCTTTATCCAGATATCCGCGATCCCTTCAAAGGCGTGTTCACTCAAATCATCGACGGAATAGATGAGGTTTTAAAAACACCGGTTAAACGCTACGCCTTGGGGGAAAACGATAATTTTACGGCCATTGAGGCCCAATTGGAAAAGGACCATACCAGCGCGGTCATCGCCCTCGGGCGGGCGGGTTTGTTGGCGGCGGAGAAAATTCGGGGCAAGTGGCCGACTGTGGTGGGCGCCGTTTCAGTTAGATCGGAATATGGCGCTCATGATTTTGCCGGGATTACACTAGTACCGGACCCAGAAGCGCTATTCCGCTGGCTGAAGGTGTTGGCGCCAAATATCAAGCGGGTCACCGTGGTCTATGGCAACGAGCGGGGAACGCGTAGTATGGATCGCGCCGTTGAAGCCGCTAAAATACATGGCCTGATATTGAACGCCCTGCCCGCCGAAAACTCGCGGGAAGCCGCTGGTTTGTACCGCTCATTCGTGAGCGAGAACTCGGCGGAGTCTGACGCGCTGTGGCTGCTCAAGGACGACGACGCCCTGGATGAGAATGTCTTGCTGCCAGCCATATTGAAGGACGCCTGGGAGAAGAATCTGGTCGTGTTTTCAAGCGCCCCCGAGCATGTGAAAAAGGGCGCCTTGTTTTCACTTTACCCCGACAACCATGGCATGGGCCGTAGTCTCGCGTCGCTGACTCTGGGACAATTGCAAGATGGTCAAGCCAAGCGTTCATCCATGCAACCCTTGCGTGATTTGCTAATCGCCGTGAACCTGCGAACCGCCGAGCATTTGGGATTGCATTTGCCAAGCCATGAAAAGAGAAAATTCGATTTGGTGTTTCCTTCCCCCTAAGACGAGGCTGTAAATGCAAGAGCGGTCTTGGTCTTTTTTCGCGCGGACAAGTTTCCTCCAGCAACTGGCGGTGACTTTCTCCATAGGCATCATGTGCCTGGCCCTGCTGTCGTCCATCGCCATCTCCACCTTGTCGAGCCACACGATACACGGCAAGCTCCTTGAGCAAGGACTCCGGGCCACCGAGACCCTGATGGAACAAAGCACCCTGGCCTTGCTCTATCTCAGCACGGACAACGCGGAAGAACCCCTCAGGGCCACGCTGAATTTCCCCGATGTGCATGGCGCGGGTATTTACGAAGCCTCCCACAAGCCCTTGCAAATCAAGGGCGACGATCCCGCGCCCAGCGGCAGGGAAAACATTTGGCCCGATAATCTGCATGTGGAATTGGAAACCCCCGACGCCTGGTATTTCGTCGCGCCGGTGTTCACCCATCCGAACCGCAGCAATCAAGATTCGCCCTTCCAGGCCAACCCCAAGCTCCCCGAATTGCTGGGCTATGTGCGGGTGAAAATGAGCAAGGCGACCCTCAAAACCGTCGCCGGCAACATTCTTCAAACCAACCTGGCGGTTTCGGTGGGATTGGCCTTGATGCTCCTGCTGCTGCTGCTGGCGATCACCAAGCGCCTGACCAATCCCTTGAAGAACTTGGCGGACATCATGCGCAAGGCGACCTCGGGCGAAAAAAGCCTGCGGGCGGACGTGCGTGGCCCCAAGGACATCATCGACATGGAAAAGGCCTTCAACACCATGATGGCCGTCCTTGAGACCCGCGAGTCGCAATTGGAAACCACCCGCGACGCCGCCCTGGAGTCCGCCCGCGTCAAGGGCGAGTTCGCCGCCAACGTCAGCCATGAACTGCGCACCCCCTTGAACGGTGTGCTGGGAATGCTTGAGTTGTTGCAGGACATGGGACTCAGCCCGAAGCAATACGAATACGTGGCGGTGGCGCGCAACGCCGGGGAATCCCTGCTGAAACTGATTGACGACATCCTGGATTTTTCCCGCACCGACTCGGGCAAGCTGAAGTTTCAACCCACCGACTTCGATCTCTACGAGGTTCTCGACGAGGTGGTGGGGCTGCTCGCCAGCCAAGCGCAACGCAAGATGCTCGACCTCGGCTACTCGGTGGCCGAAACCGTTCCCCTGGCATTGCAAGGCGACCGCGCCCGCATCCGCCAAGTGTTGGTCAACCTGGTGGGCAACGCCGTTAAATTCACGGAGCGGGGCGCCGTGGAAATCCGGGTGAGGACCGACCGCACCGCCGATGTCGGCGGGGCGATGGTGCGTTTCGAAGTGGTGGATTCGGGGATAGGCATCCCGGTCGAAGCCCAGCAGATCATCTTCGACGCCTTCACCCAGGTTGACGGCTCCACCACCCGTAATTACAGCGGCGCCGGACTGGGGCTGGCGATTTGCCGCAAGCTGGTGAACTTCATGGGCGGCGACATTGGCGTCGAGAGCCAGCCGGGTCGGGGCAGCACGTTCTGGTTCACCCTGCCCTTGGAGGCATCGCCGCAACTCACCGGCCCAGTCAGGGAAAAACGCGATGAACTGACCGGCCTGCGCCTCATCATCGTTGACGACAGCCCGGTCAGCCGCCGCCTGCTGGAGCAACTCGCCAAAACCTGGGGCACGATCTATAGCAGCGCCGCCAATGGCTATACGGCCTTGCAGATGATTCACACCGCCATGGCGCAGGGCAATCCTTACGATATCGCCATCTTCGACGAATTCATGCCCGGCCTGGGCGGTGCCGACCTGGCCCGACAAATCGCCGTGGACCCAACCCTGGCACACCTGCCCGTCGTGCTGCTCACCAATCAATTACAGCCGAACGTCGAAGGCAACAGGCCCGGCAATGTGATCGGCTCGGTCATCAAACCTGTTCGGGCGCAGTTTCTTTACGACTGCCTCGCGAAATCGCGGCGCGGCAATAAAGAGCCTGTCCCGGTGGATGGCGTGGGCAAGGAAGAATCGGTGCCGTGCTTTAGGAAGCGCGTCCTGGTCGCCGAGGACAACCGGGCCAGTCAGCAAGTCGCCATCGGCATGCTGGAGCGGCTAGGCTGCGAGGTCCGGGTGGCCACCACCGGGCAGGAGGCGCTGGAACTGCTGGGGCACGACGCCTTCGACCTGGTGCTGATGGATTGCCACATGCCCCAGATGGATGGCTACGAGGCCACCCGCCAAATCCGGGCGCTCGGCGGCGTCCAGGGCCAGATACCCATCATCGCGATGACCGCCAACACGCAGCGGGGCGATAGCGATTTGTGCATCGCCACGGGGATGGACGATTACCTCGCCAAGCCGCTTAAGCTGGAGCTATTGAAGGACAAGCTGGGCCGCTGGCTGGCGTCGGAAAAGGATCGGCTGAAGCCCATGCCGACGGTCGGCAATCCCGCCGGAACACAGTCGCCCCCCCAGGAGCATGGCAAATCGGCGCTGCTGGATGAAAAGGTCTTGAACAAACTCCGGGAGGAAACCGGCGAAGCCTTCAACCGGATACTTGAAGTATTTCTGGAAGATACCCCCATCTATCTGAAATCACTGGAAAACGCCATTTCCGGCGATGATTACGAGGGCTTGCTGGAAATCGCCCACTGCGTCAAAGGCAGTGGCCGCAATCTCGGCGCCCATCGCCTGGTCGCCATCGCGAAACACTTGGAAGACCTCAGCCGACCAGACTTCCGCGTCCAGGCACCCGGACTATTCGCTAAGCTAACGGCTGAATACGAATTAGTCAGAATCAAGCTGGAAAAGGAGATTCCCGGCGACGAGCAAGGCGAATTACCGGAAAAACAGGATTTGCCCCGCATCCTGGTGGCGGACGACGACCGCGCCATGCGCTTCGCCCTGCTCAACGTCCTACAAAAGGACGGCTACCAGATCGAGCAGGCCACCAATGGCATTCAAGCGGTGTCGCTGTGCGAACGGCACATGCCCGACCTGGTGCTGATGGATGCGCGAATGCCGCGCATGGACGGCTTCACGGCGTGTTCGAGGATCAGGGAGCTAGCGGATGGCTTCGACATCCCCGTGCTTATCATCACGGCCCTGGATGACGAGCATTCCATCGAGCGGGCCTTCTCGGCGGGTGCCACGGACTACATCCCCAAGCCCGTGCATTTCGCGGTGCTGCGCCAGCGGGTGGCCCGGATGCTGGAAGCCAGCCGCGCCCAACAGCACGTGACCCGGCTGGCCTATCAGGATTCGCTCACGGGGCTGCCCAACCGCACGCTGTTCAGGGAGCGTCTGGACGTAACCTTGACCCGCAGCCTGGCGGCAGAGAACTCGGAGCAGATGCACGCGGTGCTATTCCTCGACCTGGACCGCTTCAAACTGGCCAATGACACCATGGGCCACGAGGTCGGCGACCTATTGCTCAAGACCGCCGCCGCCCGAATCCAGGAATGCCTGCGGAGTAGCGACATCGTGTCCCGGTTCGGGGGCGACGAATTCACGATCCTCCTGGAAGACATCGGCTCGGCGGAAACCGCCGCCAGTCTGGCGGAGAGAATCTGCAAGGCCATCGCCAAGCCGTTCTCCTTCGTGGGGCGGGAGTTCTATCTCAGCAGCAGCGTCGGCATCGCCATCTATCCCTCCGATGGCAGGGATGGCGAGACCCTGGTCAAACACGCGGACATGGCGATGTTCCGGGCCAAGGAGCGCGGCAACACCTTCCGGTTCTTTGAGGACGGCATGGCCAGCGCCATATCGCGGAAACTCCGGCTGGAGAGCGACCTGCGCCGCGCCTTGGAACACAACGAATTCCTGCTGCACTATCAGCCGCAAATCGATCTGGAGACGGGCAAGATCATCGGGATGGAAGCGCTCATCCGCTGGCAGCATCCCGATTTTGGCCTGGTGCCGCCATCGCAATTCATTTCGCTGGCCGAGGAAACCGGGCTGATTGAAGGCTTGGGCGAATGGGCGCTGATTACCGCCTGCGCCCAAAACAAGGCATGGCAGGACGCGGGACTGCCGAAGATCACAATAGCGATCAATCTTTCCGCCCGCCAACTGGAAATGGATTTCGAAGCCCGGCTCATCAAGAAAGTTTTGGCGGAAACCGGGCTCGACCCCCGCTATCTGGAATTGGAGCTGACGGAAAGCGTGGTGATGAAAGACCCGCAAAAAACCGGCGACATCTTGCTGCGTTTAAAGGAAACGGGCCTCTCCATCTCCATCGACGACTTCGGCACGGGCTACTCAAGCCTGAACCATCTCAAGCATTTCTGCTTCGACAAGCTCAAGATCGACCAATCGTTCATCCGGGAAGTCCACAACAACCCCGAAGACGCCGGCATCGTCCTCACCATCATCGCCATGGCGAGGACGCTCAAGCTCCGGGTCATCGCCGAGGGGGTGGAAACGCCGGAGCAATTGCATTATCTGCGACGCAACGGCTGCGACGAGGGCCAAGGCTATTATTTCAGCAGGCCACTCCCCCCGGAGGAAGCGGCCCAATGGCTGAAAAAAACCCGGTTCGGGCTGGCCGATCTTTCAAAACAAGGGAATTATCGACTGGGTGCCGACGGAGGAGCGTAACCCTGGCTCGCCTATCCATCCCGACGCCATCACCGCCCCGCCCGCTGTGGCAAGCGGCCCCGCATTAGGCTATGCTCTGCCCCACTCGACAGCCCGGCCAATCTTATGTGGCCGGGCTTGTTACCCCTGATATATCAATATTCAAAAACATTGAGGCCCGAGTATGTTCTGTCGCCACTGCGGTAAAGAGGTTAAAGACAAAGCGATCATTTGCAGCGGATGCGGAAATCCCGTCGAAGATTCCAGCGGCAACCTCGTCACCGGACACCCCTGGCCTTGGTTCGTCATGATCGGCTTGGTGATATTGACCTTATGCGTGCCACCGGCGGGCTTGTTATTCGGCATCATGGGGCTGATGGACCCCGGCAAGAAAGTCCAGGGCGCCATCATCACGACCGCCGCCACCTTCATGACGCTGCTGCTGGGCGCGGCCCTGTGGGGATTTTAGAATTCGCGTAGGCCGACCCGGTTTTGAAAACCGAGTCGGCCTTTATCGCTGCCGTACACCCGTTTTGAAAACGCCCTAGCTTCCCCATACGCCAGACGGCTTGCGAGCAATTGCCCGGCCATTCCCTCCCCCGCTTAAATCTTCAGCATGTGCCGCCGGTAGTAATGAAGCTCGGCGATGGATTCCAAAATATCGTCCAAAGCCCGGTGCGTGTTCTTCTTCTTGAACCCCTCCTTGATTGGTGGTGCCCACCTTCCCGCCAACTCCTTCAGCGTTGACACGTCCAGATTGCGGTAGTGGAAATAGGCTTCCAGCTTCGGCATGTGCCGGGCCAGGAAGCGCCGGTCTTGGCAAATGCTATTGCCGCACATGGGCGACGCCCCGGCGGGCACCCACGCTTGCAGAAAAGCCAAGGTCAGCCGCTCCACTTCGATCTCGTCCAGTTGGCTTTCGCGCACGCGGTCGATCAATCCCGATTCGCCGTGATGCTTTTGGTTCCAATCGTCCATGCGGCCCAGGATTTCCCCGCTCTGGTGAACCGCCAGCGCCGGGCCTTCCGCGAGAATGTTCAAATCCTTGTCGGTCACTATCGTCGCCACTTCGATGATGAAGTCGGCCTGCGGGTCAAGCCCGGTCATTTCCAAATCAATCCAGATAAGATTCTGCGAGTCTTGCGCCATGGTGTTTTCTAAAAAGGATGAGAAAAAACGGGTTATTAG
>NZ_JBTEKS010000013.1:0-27967 GCF_054333355.1 Methylomagnum sp.
AAGGAATTGGCGGAGGAAATCACCGGCAAGCTGCGGGACCAGATGTACGTCTACCTGGACGACAAGGACTACGGCGGCTTGGAATTCGTGCTGTCACTGATTGGGCAAATCAAGGACCGGCTGGAGAACGCCAGCACTGGCCTGATTGCTGGCTTGGCCGGCAACGCCCAGCGCTACGCGGACCTGCGCGACGCGGTGCGCACCCACGAGTACGAGCGCTTGCTGAACAATCTGGAGCAAACCAAGGGCTTCTCGCTGTTCAGCAACAAGGAGGAGCAGGCCAAGATCATCCTGCAACAACTCAAGGTGGAAATCGGCAACTACCTCAAGTTCCACGTCCGCCACAAAGCCGCCGACCGGGCGTCCCTGCTGCTGGGGAAACTCTCCCGCTGGTTGGGCGAGCAGACCGGCCTGGACGAGCGCGGCAACGCCCGCTGGAATGGATTGGTGGGGGAATTCCAGAAAGGCCGGGCCGATGTGCTGGCGATGATCGACCAAGTGGAGCAGAAGGTGGCCTTGTTGCGGGAGGACAGCCGCAAGGACCACTCGACCTACATCCTGGTGGAAACTCCCGAGGACGAGATGCCCCCGCCCCCGGCCCGCGAATTGCGTGGCTGGGCCGACGAGGCGTTCAAGGAAATCGGCGGCTCCCGCAAGCTGTTCCCCATGCTGGCCGATGCCAAGGACCGCGACCGGCTCATCGGCAAGTTGCGGCTCAAGGCCGAGCAGCAAATGGCCCTGCCCAATCCCGCCTACGAGGCGCAAGACCCGCTGGTCGCGGCCTTGGAAACCATGGACCCGAGCAAGCGGCAGCGCAATTTCTACGATCTTCTGTCGCTGGCCATGCCGTGGGTGGAGGCCAATCTGAACAAGGACTTCACCCCCAGGCCGGACCAGTTCAAGTGCTATATCGGCGTGGCGGAACCGGCGGACTACCTGCGCTTCCGGGATGAAATCCTGGCCCAGATTCCGGCCTATGTGGGCCTCGGCACGCTCCAGGTCACCTTCGTCAAGACCGGCATACCGGGGCGGGCCGTGTGCTATTGCGAGTTGTCGGGCATTCCGCTGACCGTCCTTAAAAGCATGGAGACGTGGCGGAGCAGTTATCGCAAGGAGTCGGAGAAAATCCCCCTGCACACCCACCGCGATCCCACCTTGTTCGCCCATCCGTTCGCGCCCTCCGTCAACGACCTGAACCAGTTGGCGGACGACTTCCATCAATACCTGTTGGCGGCGATGCTGGGCGTATTGAGCCGGGACGCAGCGGCCACGATTCCGCCCGGCCAATACCTGTTCAGCATCAGCCGGGGCGAGAACCGCCGCATGGGGAATGAGCGGGCCTTCCGCCTGAATGGCCTGCCGCCCCTATATCGCCAAGCCATCACCGAGGCCGTGGCCGAGCGCATCGACGGTCTGGACCTGCCACAGTTGGCGGCGCTGGCGGCGTTGGCGGCTTATTACGGGCTGACCGTCTACACCCCGCGTCTGGTCGCCGACGAGCGCGGCGCGGAAGTCCCCATCAAGGGCTTCCCCGCCGCCATCGCCGAGGAGGTCGCGCAGGCGTTGCGGGACCGAGCCATCCGCCGGGGCGCTTCGGCCAGCGAGGTCAGGGCCAAGGAGCATCTGGCCTCCGATTACCTGCCGGACTGGACCCGCGCCGTCGAGAAATCCGACGCCGACGCCTACGCCTGGGAAATCCGCCAGGATGAGCAAATCCGCTTCAAGCGGGTGGTGAAGCCGGAGTTTTTCGAGTCCGCTTGGCTCGAACAAGCGCTGGGCAAGCACGCCCCTACTCCCGCCACGGCACCCACACAAACTCATCCAGTTGCCCCGCCGCCCTTCGTGCCCGTGCCGCCCCCTTTGCCGCAATACGTTTATTACTTGGCAATCAATGGGCAGCAACAGGGACCGTACCCACACGCGCAAGTCCGGGAATGGATCGCCGCCCGCCAACTCGACCCGGCCCTGCTGGCTTGGCGGGAAGGCTTGGCGGCTTGGCTGCCGTTGAACGGGATTCCTGAATTGGCGGATTTGTTCGTGGCCGCGCCGCCTGTGCCGCCGCCCGTGCCGTCGGGACCGCCGCCGCTGAATCCGGGTTCATAACGCATGACGGCGTGTGGGTATTGTGGGGAATCTCTGGGCTGGGAGGTTGAATACTGCCCGATGTGTGGGGGGCGTTTGGCTGATTTGGGCGGCGCTGGGGTTAAGCGCGGCGCCGCCGAATCTTCCGCCAACCGGGCGCAGAAACCCTCGCCGCCCAAGCCCGATTATTACCTGCTGGCGGATGGGCAGCCGCAAGGGCCATACCCACAAGCCCAAATCTTGGAATGGATTGCCGCCCGCCGCATTGGTCCTGCCAGTTTGGGGTGGCGGGCGGGCTTGGATGAATGGATGCCGCTGGATGAGATACTGGAATTGGCGGGGGCGTTTGAGCCGATATTACCGACGCCCATTCCGGTCTCGCCTGACTAATCCCGAAGCGCTATCACACCTGGAGTCCGAACTTTAGTTTGGACGTCTTTTCAACAGCTTACGCTCTTGTCCAAACTAAAGTTCGGACTCCAGATCGACTTAATTTAATGACAGTGACGGAGACCGTGGGAACGATGAGCGAGAAGTATCAAAACTAGCCATGCTGACCTGTCTTCACTGCCAAAAATCGCTGGGATGGCAAGTCGAATATTGCCCTTATTGCGGTGAGCCACAAGTTTCACAAAAAATTCCCTCATCTACTCTGGAAAATTCTAAAACCACACCGGAGCGACCTGAGCAATCCGATTCATTATTGAAGCCGATACCACAGCTTCAACCAATCGCAGAATCAATATCCACTTTAACACCCGGAACGAACCCAGCAACACCAGAAAAAATCCCTGATCCGCCGGAATTAGAACAAAAGACAAGAAGCCATAATACAGCCATCATTGTTATATTAGTTTTGCTCGTTGCAACGCTATCCGTTACAATACTTGGCGATAATCGCGACACTCAAAAATCCACTCAAAACGACCACAAAACTGACTCATCGAATATTCCTTCAAATACCCCCCCACCACCAATTATAACCCCCATAATCCCGGAAATGGTTTTGATCAAAGGTGGATACTTTGAGATGGGTAGCCCAGAAAATGAAATCGGGCGCGGCCAAGATGAACGCCTGCACCGAGTCCGGGTGAACTCTTTTTACATGGGCAAATACGAGGTGAGCTTTGATGAGTACGACCGCTTTGCTAAGGACACTCATCGACCTTTACCACGGGACGATGAGCATGGTAGAGGGCGTCGCCCAGTGTTTCGGATTAGTTGGATAGACGCTTATGAATATGCCGCTTGGCTTTCGGCTAAAACTGGCAAACCCTATCGTTTGCCTCGGGAAGCGGAATGGGAATATGCCGCCCGGCTTGGGTCAACCGTGGCGGATTCAACGCCGAATAAATCCCAGACTTGCTTGGTTATGAACCATATGGATTGCAAGGACTCTCCTAAACGTGCCGTCCGGGTTGGAACTCGTCAACCCAATAGCCTCGGCTTATACGATATGTTCGGGAATATCGCCGAACTAACCGGATCGGCTTACGACGCGGATTATAACGGGGGCGAACTGGCTCTCGTGACGCCTGAAAACGGTTCTGTCCGGGTTATGCGCGGCGGGTCTTGGGCGCATCAGCCTTCCTCATTAAGGGTGGCCAACCGGGATAAAACCACCGTGGATATGACACATAACACGCTTGGCTTTCGATTAGCCCTCGACCCATAAATCCAGGGCTTAATTCATTTAAGGGACGCTTTTTAAAATTAATAACCTCATAGTGGCGCACTCTCAATGAATACCTTTATAAAAAGATTGAACGATTATTTGCCAGCCATTCTCGCGCTCGGCGGCGTGATTATATTGGCTTTTATTCCCAATAATTTGGCGATATTCAGTGGCGGTGGCCTAGTTGCTTCGGCCATTTATTGGCACTACCGAAGAATTTCACAAAAGAATCCCCCATCCGATTCAGATATTGATGGCGTGTACTACTTTGGTTTCATTATCACCATTGTAACCTTGGTATTCACAATTTTTCATGTCGCCTACATAAAGAACATATCGGAGTACAGCACCCAAATAATCACCCAATTCGGACTCGGCCTTGCCTTCACGGCGGTTGCCCTTATCTGCCGGATGCTCCTGCTCTTCAATCAAGAGAAGGAAAGCGCACAAAACGCCGCCCAAGCCACCGACCAACTCACCCAAAAAGTCGGGATACTCACTGACCGCTTCGATTCATTAAGCCAGTCCATTACTGTTCTAGCCAACAGCGCTCAAACCCGCAGCCAATCCCTTCTGGAAACCTTTGAAAGAACGGAAACCCAATTCAACGAACGCCTAAATAGAACCGCCGGATTATTCGAGCAATCGGCACTAGCCAGCCACGCCAAACTCAAGCTAGCGGTCAACGAGTTGGAAACCGCCACTCAACGGGCACAGGCCCGTGAACAACAACTAGAAACCGAGTTCAATCAGGCCAGCCAGAAATTCACTACCCATTTGACAGAAGCGTCAAAAGTCTCTTTTGAGAAAACCACTGGCACTATCGAAACAGCCACCGAGCGGTTTTCCGACGCAATTAACGCACTCATCAAAAACACCCAGGCCAGAGAATTACAACAAGCCCAAGCATTTGAAAACGCTTTAGAAAAATTCAACGCGCACTTGGCGGAAACCGCCAAGGATTCTTTGGAAAAAACCACCAAGGTCATCGGTCAAGCCACGGGGCAATTCACCCAAGCCGTGACTGATTTGAGCGCCGAAATCGAGCGCCTGAAACTAGAGGCGGCAACCCTTGATTTTGGCGAGGCATCCCGGAATCTCGGTGGTTTTATCAAGGCCATGGAAACTTCGCTGGGTTCGATTCAATCCGCCGTGGATGCCGCCAGCCAGAATGCCGCCGCCGCCAGTAACAAACTGACCGCAGCCGCCCGAGATACTCACGTCTTGGCGGTGGAAATCGACCAAAAGCTCGACAGCCTTAAGAATCTCGACCGGATGGTGGCGCAAATCCGCAACGCCGGAGAAGGTTTGGATCAACTCGCCGTCCGCGCCACCCAATCCGGGGATTCCTTGCAAGGCTTGGGCGGCGCGGCGCAGGGGGCGGCAAACCAAACGGGGCAATTCGCCCAGATGGCGGAAACCGCCATAAACTCCCTCGCGCCCATGCCAGCGGTGAATCGCGAGGCCATTGAATCCATCGCCAAACTAACCGGCACCGCCCGCGAAACCCACGCCCTCGCGCTGCAAATCGCCGCCAGCCTCGACAATCTGAAAAACCTCGAAAAACTCGTGGCGAATATCGAGCAGGCCGGTCAGGGCTTGGAGCGGGTCGCGGCAGGCGCGGCGCAATCGGGCGGAGCGCTACTGGGTCTGGCTCAAAACACGCGGGAGACCACGACGGCGTCTGGCGAATTCAACCAGCATCTTCGTGGCACATCGACAGCACTTACTCAGATGACAACCGTCAGTGGAGCCGCTGTTCAAGGAATTGCCGAACTCGCCCACACCACCAGAAAAACGCACGATCTCGCGATGGAAATCGCCAACGGCCTGAATATATTGAAGGCGACCATGCATACCAGGGCTACCCATCCTGCTAATTCCACGCCGACACCAACAGATTCTCACAAACCTAAAAAGCGCTGGTATTTTATGACCATGACAGAAACATACGACGCATTGCGTGGAAAGAATAGGAGGCGGTAACAAAGGAGAACGCCAATGAAAAAATCCGAACAGGTTATCTATATCACGCTGATCGACTTTCTATTGCAGCTATTGTTTTTGGGATTGGTGCTGTGGGTTATTTTTAGCCTGGGAGAATCCAAGGTTTCGCCAGCCGACTCCACCGTATTTGGCAGCACCGAAAAAGATACCACCGTATTAAATCGCATCAAGGATTTAATACCTAAAGCCAGAATGGACGACCGAAACCCGGAACAATTCCTCGGAACGGTCGAAGCCATTATCGACGCCGCCGCCGGTATTGGCGAGTTCGGTCAGGTTGCCCCCCTACTTGAACGAATCAAGAATTTAATGGGTAAATCCGGCATTAATGATATAGGCGACTTCGTGGCGAAAACGGAAGCCATCATTGATGCCTCGGGCGGAAACCTGGATAAGGCCCGACAGACCATCGAAGCCGTAAAAAACCTTTTCGGAGAGAACGGATTGGACAATATAAAACCAGATGATATTGACGCCGTTGGAGATATTGCCAATACCATCAAGTATGCGAAACAAGTGAAAGACATTATGGATAAAACCGGCATTGATCCTTCCCAATGGGCGGATTTAATTGCTCGCGGCAAAGAAGCCTCCAGCATCTTGGAAAAATCCAATGCCCCACCCCATATTATTATGAGTGAAACCAGAGGATTCTCCTTTCCTTCGGGAAGCTCGAAACTAAGCGGGGAATTCCGAGAAAAGCTGAGTAATGAAGTCGTGGCGCATATCGAGCAAGCCATTCACGACCACCACATCAACCTGATTGAAGTCATCGGGCACACCGATGGCGTGCCGGTCAAACGGGGGACAAAGGAAATTGACGGCACATTGGAAACTATCGCTGGAGAAGCTTACAACCCCGCTAGAGAACCACGCGCCGTGCAAGGCTCCAATACCGACTTGGGCATGTTGCGCGCCCTGGAAGTCGTCAAGCTGCTAAAACAGCTACGTTATGAAGGCAAGCTTAAGGAAATTGACCCCGATACTGGGTTCCGTGCTTATTCTTCCGGGCAATTGACGCTGGTGGACGGTAAGTTATCGAGCGGCCAAAGCCGGGGCGACGACTCAGCCCGCCGCCGCATTGAAATCCGTCTAACCCGGCTTGGGGAACAAATCCAAGAGAAATAGCCGCCCCAGGCTGTGTCCCAAGAAAATCCATAGGCAATAAAAAAGCCCTTAGCTTTCGCGTAAGGGCTTGATTTGTCTGGTAGCAACGGCGGGACTTGAACCTGCGACACCCGCATTATGAATGCGGTGCTCTAACCAACTGAGCTACGTTGCCTTTGAGGTCGCGAATAATACTTTCCGACTTTCGGCATGTCAATAAGGGGCGCGCTCATCCACTCCATACCCAAAACCCCGCCTCCGTCGTACCATAGCCGCCCTTGTTCCGACCTCAACCCAGGAGAAACACCATGCCTCTTACCGCCATGGATTTAGTCGCCGCCGCCAAGCAGATCATCCGTGAAGTCAACCACGCCGAAGCCACCGCCCTGCTCGGCAACGCCCCCGTGCTGGATGTGCGCGAGCCGGGCGAATACGCCGCTGGCCGGTTGCCCGGCGCGGTCAACATTCCACGCGGCGTGCTGGAATTCCAGATCGGCAACCATCCCGCCTTCCAGCGCGACGCCGACATCCTCGTCTACTGCCTGTCCGGCGGACGCTCGGCGCTGGCGGTGGAAGCGCTCCAAAAACTCGGCTACGAAAAGGCCGTCAGCCTCGCCGGTGGCTATAAGTCGTGGCAGGAAACCGGCCAAGCCGTGGAGACGCCCTAACCCATGTCGCGCCGCTCCCAAACCGAAGCAGATCAAGCCCCCGCCGACCGGATGCGGCTGGATAAATGGCTGTGGGCGGCGCGGTTCTTCAAGACCCGGCAGATCGCCATCGACGCCATCAATGGCGGCAAGGTCCACCTCAACGGCCACCGCGCCAAGCCGGGCAAGGAGATTGGCATTGGCGCCAGGCTCGAAATCAGCAAGGACCAGTACACCTGGGACATCACCGTGCTGGCCCTGAAGGCCCAGCGCCGACCCGCCCCGGAAGCCGCCCTGCTGTACGAGGAAACCTCGGAGAGCCTCGCCAAGCGGCAGGCGGAAATCGAGCGGCGCAAACTGGACCGGGAATTCGGCGTCCAGCCGGAAGGCCGACCCGACAAGCGCGGACGCCGCCTGATTCATCGCTTCAAGCGCATCGACGAATAGCCTTTCCATGGCGACTTCCGCCGACCTGTTCGACTCCCTGCGGACCCTCTACACCGTCTCCCGCCTCAACCGGGAGGCCCGCTTCGTGCTGAATGAACTGTTCGGCATGCTGTGGATCGAGGGCGAAATCTCCAATCTGTCCGCGCCCTCCTCCGGCCATCTTTACTTCACCCTCAAGGACGCCGACGCCCAGGTGCGCTGCGCCATGTTCCGGCCCCAGGTCCGGTTGACGCCCTTCAAGCCCAAGAACGGCGACCATGTACTCGCCAAGGCCCAGGTCGGGCTGTACGAGCCACGCGGGGATTTCCAACTGGTGGTGGAGAGCCTGGAAGAAGCGGGCGACGGCGTCCTGCTCCACGCTTTTGAAGCCTTGAAGCAACGGCTGTCCGCCGAAGGGCTGTTCGACGCGGCGCGGAAAAAGCCCATCCCCAGCCTGCCCGGCTGCATCGGCGTCATTACCTCCCCCACCGGCGCGGCGGTGCATGACGTGCTGACCGTGCTGCGGCGACGGTTTCCGGCCATTCCGGTGATTGTGTTTCCAGTGAAGGTGCAGGGGACCGAGGCCAAGGGCGAGATCGTCCGCGCCCTGCAACGGGCCGACCGGCTGGGATTGTGCGATGTGCTGATCCTGACGCGGGGCGGCGGCTCGTTGGAGGATTTGTGGGCCTTCAATGAAGAGTCCGTGGCCCGCGCCATCCACGCCTGCCGGGTTCCGGTGGTGTCCGCCGTGGGCCACGAGATCGACTTCACCATCGCCGACTTCGTGGCCGATGTCCGCGCCCCGACGCCCTCCGCCGCCGCCGAGGCGGTCAGCCCGGACGGCGCGGCGTGGCTGGAGCGGTTCGAGCGGCTGGAAATGCGGTTGCGTCAATCCGCTCGGAACCATCTTAGCCAAGCCGAGGGGCGGCTCGGTTTTCTCGACAGGCGCCTGCAACAGCTACACCCGGCCAAGCGGCTGAACACCCAGGCGCAACGGCTGGATGAGCTGGAGTCACGGCTCCGCCGGGCGATGCGTCAGCGCTTGGACTCACACGACAACCGGCTCCGCACCCAAACCGCCCGACTGCTGGGGCACAGGCCGGATTGGTGGCTGATGCGGCTGGACGAGCGGCAAAGCCAACTGACACAGCGCCTGCGGACGGCCATGCGGCATCAGCTAGAAACCAAACGCGGAGTATTGGCGGGCACCAGTCAGGAATTGCAGGCCATCAGCCCGTTGGCGACGCTGGCGCGGGGTTATGCCATCGCCCAGCAGCCGGAAACGGGCCGGATCGTTCGTTCTTACCGGGAGATTCAGGCCGGGGATCGTTTAGTTATCCGGCTAATGGAAGGGAGGGTTGTGGGCTTGGTCGAGGAGGTCCGACCGTGACCGCAGGTCGGTCATGTACTCAGGCCCGACATGATTTGGCTGAGAGAGGAAACGTCGGGCATGAGTACATGCCCGACCTACTAAAAGCTTAAAAAAACCGCGCATTCACCAAGAAATGCACGCCGATGCTGGCGGCATAGCCCAGCGCGATGACCGGCGTCCATTTCAGGTGCGACACGAACGAATAAGCGCCCTTGGTCTGCCCCAGCAGCCCCACCCCCGCCGCCGAGCCAATCGCCAGAAGGCTCCCGCCCACCCCGGCGGTCAGCGTCACCAACAGCCACTGCCCCTCGGAAATCTTCGGCGCCATGGTCAGCACGGCGTACATGATCGTGCCGTTGTCGATGAAGGCCGACACGATGCCCACCAGCACGTTGGCGATGGTGGGGTCGAGGTCGGTGTAGAGGAACTTCGAGGCCAGCGTCAGGTAGCCAATGAAGCTTAACCCGCCCATGCTCACCATCACGCCGTAGAAATACAGCAGGGTATCCCACTCCAGGCGGGAGACGCTGTGGAACACGTCGAAGTGGTCCTTGGTTTCGGCGAAGGCGTCATAGGGAAGCGCGTCCTCCATGCCTGCCCCGTGCATGTGCTTCTTGGCCTCGTCGCCGGGCAACAAATGCCCCTCGGCCCGCGCCTTGAAGAGGTAGAAAAAGAAGAAGCTCAGGTAGGTGAGACCGGCCAACATGCCGGCGGCGGGCGGCAGCCCCAAGAAGTTCTCGAAACACACGGCGGTGACGATGGTCAGCAGGAAAAGCGCGATGATGCCTTTCGCCCCATGCCGCATGGGCATCGGCTCGCCCGCCGACTCGGGGAATTCCTTCGGCACCCAAAAAAACATGATGCAGGAGGGCACCAAGAAATTGACGATGGACGGCAGCAGCAACGAGAAGAAATGCGCGAACGGCACCACGCCCTTCTGCCAGACCAGCAGGGTGGTGATGTCGCCGAAGGGGCTGAACGAGCCGCCCGCGTTGGTGGCGACCACGATGTTCACGCAGGCGATGGTGATGAACTGGCGGTTCTTTTTCGCCATCGCCATGACCACGGCACCCATCAGCAAGGCGGTGGTCAGGTTGTTGCACACCGAGGATAGGAAGAAGGAGAGGACGCCGGTGATCCAGAACAGCTTCCGGTAGCCGAAGCCCTTGCTCAGCAGCCAAATCCGCAGATTGTCGAACACCCCGCGCTGCTCCATGGCGTTCAAGTAGGTCATGGACACCAGGATGAACAAGAACAGTTCCGCGTAGCCCTCCAGGCTGGCGCGGAAGGCTTTGCCCGCCTCCTCCTTGAGTCCACCACCCACGTAGATCGAGGCGATCATTACCCAGATCAAGCTGGCGGCGAGCACCATGGGCTTGGATTTCCGCAGCATGGTGGATTCTTCCAGCATCGCCAAGACATAGGCGACGGCGAAAATCACGAGGGACAAGTAACCGACCCAGTGCTGGGTCAAGTCGAGTGGGGTGAAAATGGCGGTTTCCATATCGGTTGTTATTAGCCTGGAATGGTTGTTTGAGAGCTAGGCCGATGTTAATGGATGGACGGGCGGTCGGTCGAGATTGGCAACCCGGTGTTTCCATTTACGAGCATGGCGGGAGGCGCCGGGCATTCGACAGGCTTGGGTGGGGATGGTTGCGGATTTCCTATTGGTAGGGCGGACTGGGCGGTGCTCGTTTTCAAGCGCCAGCTTCCTGAGTTACACCCGCAGGTCGCACATGAACTCATGCCCGGCAACATCCACCACGATAACTATCGCCCTTGCCCAGGGTGAGCTTTTGGAGATTTGCCATGACAGTCAAGCCACGTAAAAGCCGGATTATTGATGAAATGCACGAGACCGCGGCCGGGTTATATCAAGCCAGGGCAATCGCGCTATATGAATTTATCCCTCTCGCCTTTGGGAGAGGGTGGGGTGAGGGTGTCAAAAAAGGGACTTCCTCCTTGAAAAAAGCCAGCGTAGCCCGGATGAAGCCTTGCGGAATCCGCGACCATGGCGGCACGCATCATCCCGGACTCCGTTGCGCTCCATCCGGGCCACTCGCCAATTGCCACGGTCGCGCCCGCATGGTTTTCAAATCAAATAAAGACAAGGAAATTAATCGTTTAAGCCGGTATTCAGCCGGTTTTCCGACGCTCTCGCCAATCGACATTCAAGGCCGGGGTGATTAAACTTCGCGCCTTTCCAACCACCCGCCGCGTGGGCATTCCCGCCCGGCCCTCAACCTTTCGCACGGTGAACCCATGAATCAAGCCAGCCAAACCCTGATCCAGAACTACTATGCCGCCTTCAACGTCGGCGACATGGACACCTTCCTGAGCCTCCTGACCGACGACGTGGTCCACGACATCAACCAGGGCGAGCGCCAGGTGGGCCGCGAGGCGTTCCGCGCTTTCATGGGCCGCATGAACACCAACTATAAGGAGCAACTGGTGGACATGGTCATCATGAGCAGCGAGGACGGCACCCGCGCCGCCGCCGAGTTCGTGGTGCTGGGCGAATACCTCGTCACCGACGAAGGTCTGCCGGAAGCCGTCGGCCAAAAATACCGCCTGCCTGCCGGTGCCTTCTTCGACATCCAGGGCGGCAAGGTGGCCCGCATCACCAACTATTACAACCTCCAGGACTGGATTGCCCAGGTCGGCGGTTAAACCGCTTCTTGCTCCTCTCCCACCGGGAGAGAGTTGGGGTGAGGGGGATTCAAATGAAAAGGATTTCCTTCCTCCGAAATCCATGGTTCACCCCAACGCATCGGGGACATAAGGAGAAAATCCTTTTTGATCCCCCTCACCCTACCCTCTCCCTGGGGGAGAGGGTTTTACCCTCGCCGAAGCCATGAGCGACCCAATCTCCATCCTGCGTTTCACCGGCCACGCCCCGGACTTGAAGCACTACCTCCCGGCCCTCGCCCAACTGCGCATCCGGGTGTTCCGCGACTTCCCCTACCTCTACGACGGCACCGTCGAGTACGAGGAGAAATACCTCAAGACCTACACCGACTGCGCGGAAAGCGTGGTGGTGCTGGTGCTGGACGGCGAGAGCGTGGTGGGCGCGACCACGGGCCTGCCGATGGATGCGGAAACCCCCGAATTCCAGAAGCCCTTCGTGGAAAACGGCTTCGACCCGAGCAAAATCTTCTACTGCGCCGAGTCGGTCCTGCTGCCGACATACCGGGGCCGGGGCATCTACCCCAAGTTCTTCGCCGAGCGGGAAGGCCACGCCCGTGACCTGGGCCGGTTCGATCTCGTCACCTTCTGCTGCGTGCAGCGCCCCGAGAACCATCCGCTACGTCCGGCGGATTATGTGCCGCTGGACCGCATCTGGTCCAAATTCGGTTACGTGAAACACCCGGAACTCGCCACCACCTATAAATGGAAGGATGTGGACGAGGCCGAGGACTCCGAGAAGCCCATGGTGTTCTGGCTGAAATCATTGAAGGAGGCCGCCTGATGTCCCAACAGTTCCGCCTCGCCACCGCCCAGTACGACATCGGCTTCCTTAAAAACTGGGACGACTACGCCGCCAAGGTTGGCCGCTGGGTGTCCGAAGCCGCCAGCCAGGGCGCGAAGATGCTGGTGTTCCCGGAATATTTCAGCATGGAGCTGGCCTCGCTGTTCCCGGAAGAGGTCTACAAATCCTTGTCCAAGCAACTGGAAGCCATGCAGACCGTGTTGCCCGATTTCGTCATGCTGTTCGCCGACCAGGCCGAGCAGCACGGCGTGTACATCGTGGCCGGTTCTTATCCAGTGCGGCAGCCGGACGGCGGCTACCGCAACCGCTGCTTCCTGTTCCGCCCGGACGGTGAGAGCGAGTTCCAGGACAAGCTGCAAATGACCCGTTTTGAGAACGAGCAGTGGTTCATCGCCGCCGGGGACGAGATCAAGACCTTCGACACCGAGTTTGGCCGGGTCGGCATCAACATTTGCTACGACAGCGAATTCCCCATGATTGCCCGCAAGCAGGTGGAAGCCGGGGCCGATTTGATTCTGGTGCCGAGTTGCACCGACACCACCGCCGGTTACTGGCGGGTGCGCATCGGCTGTCAGGCGCGGGCGCTGGAGAACCAATGCTACGTGGTGCAATCCCCCACGGTGGGACTCGCGCCCTGGTCGGAAGCCGTGGACGTGAACATCGGCGCCGCCGCCGTCTACACCCCGGTGGACTACGGCTACCCGGACAACGGCGTCCTTGCCATCGGCGAGATCAATCAGACTCAATGGGTCTACGCCGACATCGACTTAGGCTCCATCGCCAAGGTCCGCCAGACGGGCCAAGTGTTCAACTACCGGGATTGGGTCGGACAGTTCCGTTGCGTTTAAGCGCGTTTCAGCCAAGGCGGGCCTGGCCCGCCTTTTTGGTGCCCAGCAATAAACATCCCCATGCAGCACGACGCCAGCTATAAGCTCCTGTTCAGCCACGCTGAGATGGTCGCCGAACTCCTGCGCGGCTATGTCCGGGAACCCTGGGTGGATGAACTGGATTTCGCCAGCCTTGAAAAGGTCAACGCGGGCTATGTCAGCGAGGATTTGCGCCAACGGGAGGATGACGTGGTGTGGCGGGTGAAGCTGGGGCCGCGCTGGATTTATCTGTACCTGCTCCTCGAATTCCAAAGCCGCGTCGATCCGTTCATGGCCGCGCGGCTCCTGACCTATGTGGGCCTGCTCTATCAAGACCTGATCCGGCAGGGCCAAGTCGCCGACCGCCTGCCGCCGGTGCTGCCCATCGTCATCTACAACGGCGAGCGCCCCTGGACCGCCGCCACCGAACTGGCCCAGCTTATCGAGCCGATTCCTTCCCCCTTGCGGCGCTATCAGCCAAACTTGCATTACTGGCTGCTGGACGAGAATCGCCTTCCAGAAGCAGAACTGCCGGAGGAAAATCCGGTGTCCGCTATGGTCCTGCTCGAACGCAGCCATACCCCGGAAGAGATGCTGCAAGGCTTGGAGCGGGTGCTGCGCTGGCTGGATGCCGAAGCCCAGCGCCCCCTGCGCCGCGCCTTCGCCATCTGGGTACAGCGGGTCTTGCTGCGAGAACGGTTGCCGGGGCAAACTTTTGCCGAATTGAACGAACTTCACGAGGTGCGCGATATGTTGTCTGAGCGAGTCAAAGAATGGACCGAACAATGGAAGCGGGACGGAATGGCGGAAGGATTGGCGGAGGGACGGGCGGAGGGACTGGCAAAAGGATTAGAGAAAGGGCGGCTAGAAGGCGAAGCGGCTTTGCTCCAGCGCTTACTTACTCGCCGCTTCGGACCATTGCCGGAAAGCGCCCGGCAACGTCTCGCCACCGCCGACGCGGAAACCTTGCTGGACTGGGGCGAGCGAGTCCTGGAAGCGCGGACGCTGGACGAGATATGGGACACCCAGCCAAATACGCTCAACGGCTAACCCGGATTGAGCAGTTTCATGACGCCCATCACCCCCCTCCAAACCGCCCTGCAACACGCCATCGAACACTTCCGCGCCGGACGCATCGCCGACGCGGAAGCGGTCTGCCGCCACCTCCTGACGCTCTCCCCCGGCCAGCCGGAAGCCCTGAACCTGTTGGGACTCGCCAGCTCCGAGCGGGGCAATTCGCTGCTGGCCATCAGCCACCTCGACCAAGCCATCGCCGCCGCGCCGCGCCATGCGCCGTTCCACGCCAACCGGGGCGAAATCCTGCGGCGCTGGGGCTTGCCGGACGCGGCCAAGGCTAGCCTGCGGCGGGCGCTGGAACTGGATTCAAGCTCCGCCCAGGCCCACAACAGCCTGGGCCTGATCCTGCTGGCGCAAGGCAAGCACCGCAAGGCCGTGGGCTGTTTCGAACGCGCCCTGCGCTTCGACCCGGCCATGAGTCAAGCCCACTACAATCTCAGCCGGGCATTGCGGGCTTGTAACGAGTTGGCACGGGCCGAGCAATGCCTGCTCCGGGCCATTGCGCTGAACCCGCTCGACACTCAATTCCACTTGGAGCTTGGCGACCTATACCAACTGCTGGACCGCATTCCCGACAGCGTCGCCGCCTGTCAGCGTGCGCTAGAACTTAGGCCGGACTTTCCCGAAGCGCTGGTCGCGCTGGGCAATGCCCACCAAGAGACGGGCGATTACGCCCAAGCGGCGGATGCCTATCGCCGCGCGGTCGAATTGAATCCACGCTATCCGCAGGCGCGTTACCAACTAGCGCTGACCTTGATGGGCGCGGGGGATTTCGCGGCGGGTTGGCCGCTGTACGAATCACGCTTCGACCCGGCCTGGATTGGCGCGGTGAGCGTTCCCATCCTGCCCATGCCGATGTGGCGGGGCGAGGATTTGACGGGCAAGCGCCTCTTGGTGCTGACCGAGCAAGGCTACGGCGACCACATCCAGTTTTGTCGCTTCGTGAAGCCGCTGGCCGAGCGGGGTGTGGAAATCCTGATGGGCGTAAGCCAGCCCTTATTTGAATTGATGCGTTTCCTGCCGGGCTGCGCCGGGCTGGTCGCCACCGAGGAAGCGGCTTGGCGGTGCGGCGGCGATTACTGGACCTTCGTGGGCAGCCTGCCCTATCGGTTGGGCATCGGTCCCGAAACCATCGTCACCGGCCCCCCGTATCTAAGCGCCGATCCCGCCCGCGTCGCCGTCTGGCGGGAAGCCCTCGCGCCCTACCGCGATGGCCTCAAGGTGGGATTGTTCTGGGCGGGGCGCCCGACCCATGCCAACGACCGGCGCCGCTCGTTGCGGCTGGATCAATTCGCGTCGCTGGCGGACCTGCCCGGCGTCACTTTCGTTTCCTTGCAGCAGGACGAACCCGCCCGCCAAGCCGTGCGCCCGCCGCCCGGCATGAGGCTGGTGTCCGCCGCTGGGCTGCGGGATTTTGGCGAAACCGCCGCCCTGCTCTCGCAGCTTGATTTGTTGATTACCGTGGATTCGGCCCCCGCCCATCTGGCCGGGGCGTTGGGTTGTCCGACGTGGACGCTGTTGCCGTTCAACCCCGATTGGCGCTGGCGGATGGATGGGGACGAGTCGCGCTGGTATCTGGGCATGAGATTGTTCCGGCAGCACCAGCCCGGCGACTGGAGCGGCGTGGTGGCCCGGGTGCGCGAGGCGCTGGCAGCGAGGCTGGCGGCCCATCATCCGGGCGAACCGCAGGGATGACATCCTTTGGAAGGATGTCATCCCTTCCCAGCCCGGCACCGAATTCCCGGCTCTCTTAGCAGTCCAATCCGTAAGCTCGGTTAATCACGGAGGAATGGTCATGCCCAAGCTCACGCTTTACTACGCCCCCGGTGCCTGCTCGCTCGCCGCGCACATCGCGCTACGTGAGGCGGGTTTCGAGTTCGATCTCGCCGAGGTGGACCTCGCCACCCACCAAACCGCCGACGGCAAGGATTTCGCGGCGATCAACCCCAAGGGCTACGTGCCCGCGCTGCAACTCGGCGAGGGCCAAGTGCTGACGGAAGCCCAAGTGGTTCTGCAATACCTCGCGGACCAAAAGCCGGACTCCGGGCTGGCCCCGCCTTTCGGCGGCATGGAGCGCTACCGATTGATGGAAACCCTGGCCTTCATCGCCACCGAAATCCACAAAGGCTTCGGCCCCCTGTGGAATCCCAAGACCCCCGAAGCCGCCCGCGAAAACGCCCTGGCCCTACTCTCGCGCCGATTCGATTATGTCGCCCATGTGCTGGAAGGACGGATGTGGTTGATGGGCCACAGGTTCACCGTGGCCGACGCCTATTTGTTCACGGTGCTGAACTGGACCGGCGTGCATAAGATCGACCTATCCCGCTGGCCGCGACTGGCCGAGTACCAAAGCCGGGTGGCCGAACGCCCCGCCGTCCAAGCGGCTTTGAAAGCGGAAAAGCTCGTTTAAGGTACCCGTAGGAGCGGGCTTTAGCCCGCGATTGACGCGGTTGTCGCGGGCTAAAGCCCGCTCCTACGTCTGCTCGGCTTCCAGCGTGAAGCGGAAATCGCAAAAGGCCGCGCCGTCCATGATCGTTTGGGTGCGGGCCAGCTTGATGCGGGGATTGAACCCCTCGGCGAAAGCGCCATCGCGGCAGCATGACAGGCAGAATCCCAAGTCCTTCATGCCCATGGCTTCGTATAGCTCGGCATAACGACAGCGGGTCACGTCGAAGGCGAGCCGCGACCCGCCATCCTCCAAAAACCGCAGCGTCACCGCCTCGTCGCCTGCCCAGACCGTTTCCACAATCCGGCGCAATTCCGCCAACGAATCGCCACCCAGTTGCGCCGCCAAACTTCGGCCCGCCGTCCGGGCGTCCTCCTGAATGGCCGCGCTGGCAATCTCCAACGCCTTTTCCCGCCCGAGCGCCTGGGCAAATCCCCGGATGAGGCAAGCCGCGACGGGGGCTTGAATCTCCCGGCGTTGCAAATGGGTGAGGCTCGGCTCGTCCGGGGCGGCGGGCGGCGTATGGTTGGTATTTTCGGAAACGTGGCTCATGACGCGCCCTCCATGTCGAAAGCCCGCCCCCCGTACACGCGCTCCACCAAGTCGTGGAACCAACGGGGCCGCAGAAAGATGATGAAAAAAGCCACCGTGGGCGTGACCTGGACCGGCGCGATGTCCACAATGAACAGGCACAACAAGCCCAGGAAGCATTTCTTGCGGACCGCCAGCGCGTTTGCCGCCTTTGGTTTGGAGAACAGCGGCTTGCCGCCCCGATTCCGGTAGAGGTCGCGGGCGAGTTCCAGGAACCAGCGTGGCCGCATGAGGGTGATGAACATGCCAATCAGGCAGCCCGGCGACACCGGCCCGAAGCCGATGACGGCAAACACCGAAAAAACCAGGGCGCATTTCAGTTGCGCGGGATTCATGGCATCAAGCTCTGGGTTGGTGGGTTAGATAGCAGAAAGTGTGGGAGCGGGCTTTAGCCCGCGACAGCCGAGCGTGGGCTGAAGCCCACTCCCACTTCCAGCACTTCCAAATAGCGCCGCGCACTCCGCTCCACCCAATACTCGGCCACCGCCGCCTGCAACACGGCGGGATCGGGCGGGTCATCCAGGGTCCGCAGTATCGCCTCGGCCAGGCCGACCTCATCGCCCACCGGCACCAAGGCGCCGAAGCGCCCATTTTCCAGCATCTCGGCGGGTCCGCTCGGGCAATCGGTGGACACCACCGGCACGCCCAGCGCCATGGCTTCGGTGAGGACATTGCCGGAGCCTTCCCAGCGGGAGGACAGCGCGAACAGCGCGGATTTCGCCATGTAGGCGAAGGGGTTGCCCACATGGCCGGGCAAAGCGACCTCGTTCTCCAAACCCAAGTCCGTCACCAGCCGCTCCAATTCGGCCCGTTGCGGCCCGTTGCCGAGCATCATCAAACGGCATTCGCGCCGCGCCCGGACCCGGCCAAACGCCCGCACCAGCGTGGCGAAATCCTTCTGCGCGGTCAGCCGCCCCGCGCCCAGGATGACCGGCACCAACGGGTCCGCGAACCAGGGATGATCCACCGGCAGGCGGCTCTTTTCGATGAGTTCCGCGCTGATGACCGGGTTGCGGATCACCGGGAGGCGGTCCAGGGGCAAGCCGGTCAGCCTATGGGTATCCTCGGCGACGCCCGCCGACACGGCGACGACCGCATCGACGAAGCGATAAAACTCCCGCATGGGAAAGGTCCGCCACCAGCGTTGCGCGGCGGATTTCCCGGCCAGGGCGGCGGAGAGGTGGGTATTGAGCTGGCCGACCAAACGGGTGTTCGCGCCAGTCAGCAGGCGGGCGACCGCGGCCATGCGGATGGCCCGGTCCTTGGCGACCAGCATCACGGCGGGCGGGTCGGCGCGGAGATAACGCACCAGCGCGGGCAGAATCAGGTGGGTGTGCTTCACGCCCAAATCCACCAAGCGGAAGCCGGGATGGTCGAATTTCAAGCGCTCCGGCACGCCCTTCTTGAAGATGCCGAGCAAGTCCACCGCCACGCCCGCCTCCAGGAAAGCGGGCAGCAGATTGAGAATGCCCGCCTCGACACCGCCCGCGCCGGAGAAGGCCACGAGAATGGCGAGACGACGCTTGGCCCCCTCTCCCTCAGGGAGAGGGTTGGGGTGAGGGGGATTCAAAAAAGAGGCAGAAAATCCCATTTACTCCCCCTCACCCTGCCCTCTCCCTGAGGGAGAGGGTTCAGACAAATTCAACGCCTTCGCGTACGCCGTCGTCGCGCTTTCAAATTCATAAGGCCGGGCCGCTTCTTGTAGTGCGGCTTTCGGCAAAGGATTCCGCAGCGTTGCCAGCATGGCGGCGGCGAACCCGGCGGCGTCGCCGATGGGCACCAAGGGACCGTATCTCCCGCCGTGCAGCACCTCGCGGGGACCGCTGGGGCAGTCGGTCGCCACCACCGGCACGCCCACCGCCAGGGCTTCCACCAGGGCGAACGGCATTCCCTCCCAGCGCGAGGCGAACGCGAACAAGCGGGCATGGGCCAGGTAATGGAAGGGATTGTCCACGAAGCCCGGCAAGGCCACGTCGTCGGCCACGCCCATCTCACGGGCCAGCGCCAGCAGGCTGTCATGGCGGCGGCCCCGGCCCAGAATCATCAAGCGGCTGGGGAATTCCGAACGGATGCGGGCGAAGGCGCGAATCAAGGTCTCGAAATCCTTGCGGAAGCTCAGTTCGCCCACGCCCAGGATGACCGGCGGCTGGCCGTCGGCGAACCAGGGATGCTCAGGCCTCGGCAAGTCCGCCGTGAACAGGCTGGCCGGGAAGATCGGGCTGGGCACCACCGCGATCCGGTCACGGGGCAAGCCGGTGTACGCCGCCATGTCGTCCGCCACGCCTTCCGAAACCACGATGACGTTGTCGGCCAGCGGATAGAGCCTGCCCATGGACAGCCGGGTTTTCCAGCGCTCGAACGCGCCCCGGCGGGCGAGATCAATGGAGACGGTCGTGCCCATCCGCAACGCCAAATAGGTGGGCGCCCCGGACAAAGCCCGCGCCAACAACGCCGTGTGATTCACCCGGTCCTTGTCGCATAGGAGGGAGGCGGGGCGCTCCCGGCGGAGATAGCGAACCAAAGCGGGCAGGCTCGGGTAGACATGGCTGCTGCCCAAATCAATCAACCGCACGCCGTCGGGGACTTCGGGGAAATACGGCCCGTGCCCACGCACTTGCAGCAGGTCGATCCGATAGCCCCGCCGCGCCAGGGCGGGCACTAGGTTCTTCGCCAGCCGATCCACCCCGCTGTGGCCCGAAGTCGCCAGGAAAATCGCCAAATCCGCCGCCATTAGTTTCGGTACTTCTTTTTGTTGGGATGCCGCCCGCCCTTGAAGCGCAGCCGGTAAAGATCAACCAGCCAGCGCCCAACACCGGCGGGCAGGCGCACCAGCCAAGCCGGATCGAAGCCCACCTGCCGCGCCTGGGCCACGGGTCCAATCCCGCAATGCAGGGAAAAGCGGATGTAATCGACCAGGCTGCGCCGGAACTGCCGATGGCTCAGCCAAGGCCGGTAGAGCGTCACGTCCTCCAGGTAGAACAACTGGAAGCCACGGGGGCTGTTCATGCGGGCGGCGAAGCGGTCGGCGGTGAGTCCGTCGGGCTGATGTTCTAGCTGCTGGAAGGACTCGTTGACGCCCCGGGTAATGTATTCCAGCGCGACGCGCTTCCAGGTGATGGAATCGCGGATGTGCCGTTCGCCCGGAAAAATGGGATAGGGATAGCGCCGCAGAATCTCGGTGCGGACGAAGCCGCGCTTCTCGCCGCCGACATGCTTCTGATACCAGAGTTCGAGATAGCTGGCGTCGTAGGGACTGTCGGGGTAGGGCTTGGTGAGGCGGCGCTGGCCGTCCATGCTTTCCACCAGCCCCTCGACCCCGGTATAGCACGGACGGTCGCCCTCGGGGATGGCCTCCCAGTGATAGAGCAGCCGCTCCAGCATGTGGGGCAACAGCCGGTCGTCGGAATCCAGCAGCACGAAGAAGCGCCCCCGCGCCAGTGCCGCGCCTTGATTGCAGGCCACGTACTTGCCCTGATTGGCCTGCCTGAAATAGGTCACGGGGAAATCCACCCGGCCCTGCCAGTCGGCCACGACGCTTGCCGTGTCGTCGGTGGAGCCGTCATCGACGATGACCACCTCGAAATCCCGGCAGGTTTGCGCCTCGATGCTGGCGAAGGCCCGGGGCAAGAGGGGGGCGCGGTTATAGGTGGGAATGAAGATCGTGAAGCAGGGGGAGCGAGTTTCCACGCAGAGCATTTCCGGTTTCGATGACAGACATTGCGGCTCCCCGCCCGAGTCCGTCATGCGCCGGGTGGGCCGGTTCCGCGAGTCCGGTAAAATATCACATGAGTCCCATCGGCTCGATTGCAAAGTTCCGCCTCCCGGCACCAAGGCAATCGCGCCATGCCGAGAGCCGCCATTTTTCCCCTCTCCCAAAGGCGAGAGGGAGAAAAATCAGATGGTGCGATTGCCCTGGACCGGGAAACGCCCCCCATTGCAATCAGTGGCGTTCGGCTGCTACTTTCCCGCCCGCCGCGCTGCCATTGGGTTAAGCGCCGGAGCGCAAAGCTGGCTTTGCCCCAAGTCCCAGAGACGCGCACGCCATTCCCATGGCGGCACGGGGAATGTGGCTCTGACGAACCCGCGAATCGGTCCCCGACATTTGGTTTCTTGAATCATTGGTGAATGATGATCGCTGTTGAAAAGCACGTATCGGTATTGGGGGTGGCGATTTTTCAAAGCTTGCTGCTGTTGGGCGTGTATGGTTTCGCCCTGGCCCTGCTGCTGGACGTGGGACTTTACAGGCTATCGCTTTATTTCTGTGCCGCTGGCATCGTGGGCGTGGCGCTATTCAGTTCGCCGCCCCTGCGAGTCGAACGGCCCGCCCTGGCGACGCTGGGGGTTGGGCTGGTTTTTCTAGCCCAGGGCTGGGGCGTGGCGGACGCGCCCATCGCCGGCAACTTCCACCGGGTTTTGGCCTGGTCCATGGTCGCGGCGACCGCCATCACCCTGCTGCCCGACCGACCGGGGCGCTGGCTGAGCCACCGTTCCGCCATCGCCGGGCTGCTAGTGGTGTTCGTCGCCGCGCAAGTGACGGCCATCCTGCTCAGGCCAAAATTGCCCGGACTATTCCCCAATATCCATCATCTGGCGCTTTATTCGGTCGTGACCATGCCCGTGCTGTATTACTTGGCGACGCGGGCCAAGGGCGTGGCGCGGTGGATTTTCGCCGCCGCCTTGGCGGGGGATTTGTTCCTGTTGATGAAAACCCAGTCGCGGCCCGGCTATTTGGCCCTGTTGGCGGCATCGCTGGTGGTGGTGCCGTTCCTCGCGCCCCGCATCCGCTGGCTGACCCTGACCGCCACGGTGTTGATTCCGACGGCCTTGTATTTCAGCGGCTTATTCGGTTTTGCGGCCCGCCTGGATGACCTCGTGGTCAATTTCGCCAAGGAAGAACGGCCCCTGATTTGGCGGGAAACCCTGTCCATCCAAATGCGCAGCTCATGGAGCGAATGGTGGTTCGGGCATGGCCTCGGGCAGTTTTATGAGAATTATCGCGCCGCCCCCAGCTACCATTATGAAGACCATTATGCCTCGCCCCATAATTATTTGCTGGAATTGTTATATAGCCATGGTCTGACGGGCTTGATTCTGATGATTGTGGCTTATATCTTGTTTTATAGGAAGGTTGTTAGCCGTTTATTTAACAGTGGCGATAATGACCATCGCCGGGTCGGAGTTCTTATTATCAGCATCGTCACCGCGCAATTTGTCATGGGCTTTTTTACCGTGCCCTTCTTCTCGCGGCATAACCTCTATCCCCTGGTTTTGATTGTGGGCGTCGGCTTGCGATATATCTCGGACACCCGCCGCCATGCCTGACTCAATATTCCCGCTGGTCACGATTATCATCCCCAACTTCAACGGGGCGCGGCTTTTACTCAATAATCTCCCCTTCGTGATTCGAGCGGCGGAGGCTTATCCTGGCGAATGCGGAATTATCGTGGTGGATGACAAGTCCAGCGATGACAGCATTGCCGTGTTGAACGCCGAGTATCCCGGCGTGCGGCTAATCGCCCATGAAACCAACCGGGGCTTTGCCGAATCCGTCCATTCGGGCGTCGAAGCCGCCGCGACGGAATTGCTGATGTTCCTGAATTCAGATGTGCGCCCAGACCCGGAATTTCTCGCGCCGCTGATAACCCATTTCAACAAGCCGGACGTATTTTCCGTGACGCCGTGGGTGGTCGATGGCGAGGGCCGACCGACGGATGAATCCTGGCGTTGTTACCGGATTCGACGGGGGCGTTTCCGGGCGGTGAAAAGCCAAGGACGCCGCCCAAAAACGACGGTGGAAACCTTGTTTTGTTCGGGTGGTTCCATGGCGGTTCGTAAATCCATGTTTCTGGCCTTGGGTGGTTTCCTGCCGATTTTCAAGCCGTTTTATTCGGAGGATTCGGATTTGGGAATACGGGCTTGGCGGCGGGGTTGGCGGAGCTTATTCGAGCCGGGCTGCCGGGTGATTCACGATCATCGCGGCTCGTCGATCAACAGCAATGTCCCGTCGGCGCGGGTGCGGCGGATTCGGCGGCGCAATCAGTTTGTTTTGGAATGGCTGCATATTCCGACACGGGATATTTGGTTGTCGCTGGTGCCGGGGTATTTAGCGCAGGGTTTGGGGCGGCTGGTTAAGTTGGATTGGGTTTATTTTGCGGGATTATGGGTGGCGCTGGGGTTGTTGCCGGAGGTGTTGGCGCGACGGGGGGAGATTGAGGGGACTAGCGTTTTGGGGTTGTGGGAGGTGATGGGGTCTATTGAAAAGGCTATGGAGCGAGGAGATGGATAACTTATCCATCACATTCACATCCCGTAACGCAGAGCATCAGATGAATGAGAAACAAGGGGCGAGGAATGTCATCAAAAATATACAGTCATCGAACGGATGGAAGGAAGATGGGCTTAATTGATTTATGCAGGCCGCGAAGCCGACAGGGAAAGCAACAGGGCTGTAAACCGTCGAATATCTTTACAAAGTCCCAATTCGATCCCATGCGCAAAGCCTGGAACCAAGCTATGTTATTGATTTTTAATTAGATCAAGCATGGTGGTTCGTTATTTGCTTGACCAATGATCGTGGACCTTGATCGGCCATTTTGAAAAATACGGATTAAAAACACTTATTCTTAGGTAAGCCCATGAAAAATCGAACAAAACACGCAGCCTCCCCTTTCTTGTTGGTCGCTTCCCTAGCGCTTGCCGCCGCCGTACCGCAAGCCGAGGCGGCACTCATCAGCGACGGGGGATTCGAGTCGGGGAGTCCCAATTCATTTTGGAGCGAAGCATCCACGAACGTCGGCTCGCCTCTTTGCACCATAGCTCTTTGCGGAGGGGGGAGCGGTACCGGACCCCACTCAGGCGCTTGGTGGGCCTGGTTCGGCGGCATTCCCAGTGCCACCGAGAACGGAAGCTTGATCCAGACAACCGCGCCAATCCCGCTGGGTGCCGCCACGCTGAGTTTCTTCCTGGAGATTCCGGCCATAGATTCCCCGAGCGACTTCCTTAAGGTCTTTGTGGACGGCACGGAAGTATTCTCGATCAACGCCACGGCCGTAATGGCCTATATTCAGCAATCGGTGGACATTAGCGCCTTTGCCGACGGCGCACCCCATGTCCTGTCCTTCCAATCCACCACCATATCTGCCAATGGCAATGTCTCCAATTTTTTTGTGGATGACGTGGATATCACTGCGGTGCCCGCTTCGGTTCCAGAACCAAGCACCCTGGCCTTGTTCGGCATTGCGGCCCTAGGCCTCGCCGCCCGCCGCCGCACCACCTGAACCGCCATTCCGCCTTGAATCAAGGGCTGTGGATGCGGCTCTTTCTATTCCTCACCGCGTCCATAGCCCGAAACGGATTGCGTTTTAACCCCAACGCGCCCAACTAGCAGCAAGGCAACACGCCATGTTTTTTTAGTAGGACTTATGCAACGCTTGGCTTGTAGTCCCGCCCCTTCGGCTACGCTCAGGACAGGCTTCAGGCGGCAAATCACCGCATGAAGGCGGGACTATGAACGCATTAAGCCATATCACCCCGCCTACCCAATCAGCCTCAACCCCGGCGGCAACGCCTCCCCGAAAATCCGCTTCTCGTCCGCCTCGGTCAATTCCTTCATTTCCGTCACCATCGCCACCCACGACTCCGGCGCCTTGCTGGCGCGGAGCTTCTCCACCACCCGCTGCCGCAAGGCCGGCTCAATGTCCCGCTCGCGGTCGCCGCTCATCCGGGCCAGCAGCGCGGCGGCGAAGCCGGGATGCGGCTCCTTCTTGAAATCGCGGCTCAAGGCTTTGTTTAGCCAAGCTTCCGCGACGGCACGGGGCACCACGTTATGGGTGCTGCCATGGAACGGCACGCGCCCGCCCACCCGGCCCAGCGCCCACCAGCTTTCGGCGGGTTCGTTGGACTTCGCCAGCCGCTCCAGCAACCAGGCGCCCAACTCAACCTTGGTCTCTGCCGGCAAGCGCTCCAGCACCGCCGCCAGCCGCACCATGTCCTCATAGCTGCGCTTCTTGGCGAGGATGGGCAGGTTATTCCGCCGCCCGGTTTCTGGGTTGATGAACTCGGCGATGTCCTTGAAGACGGTCAACTGAGCTTCCTGGCTCAATCCGCCCGCCACCCGCCGCCACAAGGTCCACCACTCGGCCCAGCTTTGCGGCTCGTTGACGAACTGCAAGCCCTGGCCGTAGATGGCGAACGCCTGCGCCACCCGCCAGTCGTCCAGCGGATAGCCGAAGCCGGGCCGCAAACAATAGCCGGTGAGGCTGCACCACAATCGCTCGTGATCGACGGAGCGGCGGCGGTGCGGCAAGCCTTCCAGCAGCGCGCCGAACAACTCGCGCAGCAACGGCGTATCCCAATCGGCGCGGGCACCCAAGGATTTTTCCAGATCGCCGCGCAAGCCCTTGATGGATTTGGGGTCGGCGGTCTTGGCCTTCTTGCCGAACACCCACCGGATTTTTTCCAGCGCCTCGTCCAAACGGGGATGGCGCTTGGCCTCGCCCAAATTCGATGAGGCGCTTTTCTGACGAAGCTGGAATTCGATGTTCCAGCGCTGGTCGGGATCGTCCACCGCCACGCAGTGCAAATCCAGCGTGCCGATTTCGGTTAGCGAGGCGGCGATGCGCACGGCCTGCTCGGTCTTGCCCGCGCCGCTGTCCCGGCCCAAGGCCACGGCCAGCGGCGGCAGGGGCAGGAAGCGCTCCTCGTCGATTTCCGCCAGTTCGCCGGGCTGGGGCCGCAGGTCGTCGGCGGACGCGGTCAGGTGGAAGCGCACCGGCGTACCCAGCCGCAGCAGGAACGTCCGGTCGGCCAACAGCACTTCCCTCCCCTCCTCCGTCCCACGCGGCAGGATGCAAACGCCCCGCGCCGCTTCGTTCGCACCAGTTTCGACCAACAGGAAGTAACTGCGGGCCGACCCGCCGCCGATGCGTTGAATCGGCCAGCCGCGCCGGGCCAGGCCATAGGCCACGGCGCCATGGGCCACCGCCAAGTCGGGCCGGGCGTTGGCAAGCAACCTGGACGAACGGCCACCCCAAGCGGTGATTTGCTCCACCACCCGGCGGGCGATGACGGGGCTGCGGAACACGCCGCCATTGAGCAACAGTGCGTCCGGGACCGGCACGGCAGTGTCGTCGCCAAAGGCTTCGCGGGCGGCTTGCCGGTGCTGGCTGAGGAAGGCGGCGAGGTGCTTGCTGATGGCGGGATCGGCGGCATAGGGCAGGCCGAATTCCACCACGCCGCTGCGCTTGCGGTCGGGGCGTTCGTCCAGCCCGACCCGTGGGAAGAAGCCGTTCAGCACGATGTCGTGGACTTCCGCCCGGTTCAACTCCACCGACCGCGCCCCGCCAATCAGCCGCCCGCCCGCGCCGAGCAGGGTGACGGTAGCCGTCTCCGGGGCGTCTTCCGCCAGTAGCCGCTCCTTGGCGTAACGGCATTGCTCGACGAGTTGCGAGAGTTCGGCGGCGGACAAACGCCGGTCCTCGCCCAGCATCCGTTTCTCGGCCAGATGGGCCAGGGTCAGGTCGATGTTGTCGCCGCCCAGCATGAGATGATTGCCCACGGCGACGCGGGTCAGCTTCGGCTCATCCTCGCCCGGCTCCACCTTGATGAGCGTCAAATCGGTGGTGCCGCCGCCCACGTCCACCACCAGCAACAGACGCACGCCTTCGAGTTGCTTTTGCAGTGTTTTACGATGCTCCCACAGCCAGTCGTAGCAGACGGCTTGCGGCTCCTCCAGCAAGCGTAGCTTGGGCAAACCGGCCAGTTGCGCGGCGTCCAGGGTCAGGGCGCGGGCGGCTTCGTCGAAAGAGGCGGGGACGGTGACGACCACATCCTGGTCTTCCAGCGGGGCGGCGGGGTGCTGGAAATTCCAGGCGGCGCGGACGTGGCGGAGATAGCTGGCGCTGGCATCGACCGGCGATACCTTCGGCACCTCTTCCGGCGCACCCCACGGCAGGATGGCGGCGGTGCGGTCGGCGGCGGCGTGGGACAGCCAGCTTTTGGCGCTGACCACCAGGCGCCCCCGGCTCTTGGCACCTAGCAAACGGGCCAGTTCGCCGACGACGGGCCGGTAGGTGCCGGGCGTTTCGGTGGGGTGCCAGGGCAACCCCGCGTCGGCTTCGGCCAGTTCGTCCAGCCCGACCCGTGGGAAGAAGCCGTTCAGCACGATGTCGTGGACTTCCGCC
>NZ_JBTEKS010000014.1:0-26852 GCF_054333355.1 Methylomagnum sp.
GCGGCTTATTCTGGTATGTCGTTATCCAATTTCTTAGTATCGACTGGCCGGGATCGAGCTAGGCAAATCATCGCAGAAAACGAAACCGTGACGTTTTCTTCCCAAGATTGGGAGGCTTTTCTGGCTCGACTTGATGCACCGGATGAACCTAGGCCACATTTGGAAGCCGCTGCCCAACGCTACCTCCAGCGCCGAGCCAATATTCACACCGATACGAGGGAATTATGAACTGGCAAAACCACATCGTTTCCGATCCCGACACCTTATTTGGCAAACCCCGCATCAAAGGCACGCGGATTGGTGTTGAATTCGTACTGGATTTATTGGCTTCCGGTTGGACAGAAGCCATGATTTTGGAGAATTATCCACACTTGACGCCGGAAGATTTGCAAGCGGTTTTCGCTTTCGTCAGGGAATGCCTGAAAGAGGAAACCTTTATTATGAAAACCGCTTTGCGGTCCGAAGGTTTGACGGCATGAGCGCGGGGTTGCTGGCCGATGAAAATTTCCCGTTAGCTGTCATCGAAAAACTTTCCAAAAAAGGTTTCGATGTTTTATCCGTATCGCGTATTTCGCCCGGTGTTAATGATTTATCGGTTTTGGATTTGGCGCGGCGCACCGGAAGAAAACTGCTGACCTTCGATTCGGATTTTGGGGACTTGGTATTTTTTCACGGCGTGCCTCCACCCGAAGCCATTCTGTATTTCCGTTTTCACCCAATTATTGTTGATGAGATTTTTGATGCGGCTATTCGGGCTTTGAGGGAAACACCGGATGGGTATTTCGCAGTAATTACCCGTGACAACATTCGGCTGAGATCACTCAACACGAAACCCACCGAAAACTGATTTTCACCCATGCAAATCACCCTCCCCGCCCTCTCCCTCGTCGCCCTGATCGGCCCCAGCGGCAGCGGCAAATCCAGCTTCGCCCGGCACCATTTCGCGGCGACGGAAATCCTCTCCTCCGACTATTGCCGGGGCTTGGTCGCCAACGACGAGAACGACCAAAGCGCCACCCGCGACGCCTTCGACGTCCTCTATCACATCGCCGGGAAGCGCCTCGCCCGTGGCCTGCTCACCGTGCTGGACGCCACCCACGTCAAGCCGGAGGACCGCAAGCCCCTGGTGCAACTGGCCCGCGACCACGACGTGCTGCCGGTCGCCATCGTCTTCGACCTGCCGCCGGACCTCTGCCACGAGCGCAACCTACAGCGCCCCGACCACGAGTTCGGCGCCCACGTCGTCCGCCAGCACAGCCAGAACCTCCGCCGCTCCCTCAAGCACTTGCAGCGGGAAGGCTTCCGCCATGTGTGGGTGCTGCGCACGCCGGAAGACATCGACACCGTCACCATTACCCGCCAACCGCTGTGGACCGACCGCCGCGACGAAACCGGCCCGTTCGACGTCATCGGCGACGTGCATGGCTGCCACGCCGAACTGCGCAACCTGCTGGCCCGGCTCGGCTACGCTCTCGACGACAACCCCGAGCGGCCCACCGCCCGCCATCCCGAAGGCCGCAAGGCGGTGTTCCTGGGCGACTTGGTGGATCGCGGCCCGGCCATCCCCGCCGTGCTGCGGCTGGCGATGAACATGGTGGAGGACGGCGCCGCGCTGTGCGTGCCGGGTAATCACGAGGTCAAGCTGCTGCGGAAGCTGCGCGGCAAGGATGTCCGCCTCACTCACGGCCTCGCCGAATCCCTCGCGCAACTGGAACAGGAGCCGCCGGAGTTCGCCGAGCGGGTGGCCGGGTTCATCGACGGCTTGGTCAGCCATTACGTGCTGGACGGCGGGCGGCTGGTGGTGGCCCATGCCGGGATGAAGGCCGAATACCAGGGCCGCGCCTCGGGCCGGGTGCGGGAGTTCGCCCTGTACGGCGAGACCACCGGCGAAACCGACGACTACGGCCTGCCGGTGCGCTACGACTGGGCCGGGGACTACCGGGGTTCCGCCATGGTCGTGTACGGTCACACCCCGACGCCCGAAGCGGCTTGGCTGAACCGCACGATTTGCATCGACACCGGCTGCGTGTTCGGCGGACGGCTCACCGCCCTGCGCTATCCCGAGCGGGAGTTGGTCGAGGCGCCTGCGGAATGTTGCTACTACGAACCCGTCAAGCCGCTGAACCTGGCGAATGCGGCGGCACCGTCCGAAGCGCGGCCCTACAACGACCTGCTCGACATCGACGACGTGCTGGGCAAGCGCGTCATCGCCACCCGCTTCCACAACCGCCTGACGGTGCGCGAGGAAAACGCCGTCGCCGCGCTGGAGGTGATGAGCCGCTACGCCGCCGACCCCCATTGGCTGATCTACCTGCCGCCCACCATGTCGCCCTCGGACACCTGCCCGGATGGCCCGTACCTCGAACACCCCCGCGAGACCTTCGCCTATTTCCGCCAGCACGGCGTGCCGAAGGTCATCTGCGAGGAGAAGCACATGGGTTCCCGAGCCGTGGTGGTGCTGTGCCGGGATGAGGACGTGGCCCGGCGGCGCTTTGGCGCGGCGGGCGGGGGTATCGGCGCGATTTACACCCGCACCGGACGCCCGTTCTTCAAGCCGGACTGGGAGCGCGAGGCGCTGTCCCGGCTACAAGCCGCCGTGAGCCGGGCCGGATTCTGGGAACGCTTCGAGACGGGCTGGCTGTGCCTGGACGTGGAAATCCTGCCCTGGTCGGCCAAGGCCCAGGAGCTTCTGCGCGGCCAATACGCCCCGACCGGCGCGGCGGCGGGGGCGGGTTTGGAGGTCGCCGTGGCGGCCTTGCGGCGGGCCGATTCCGCCAATTCCGAAACCCAGGCGCTACTGGCCCGTTTCGAAGCGCGGCGGGACACGGTGGCGGGTTATGTCGAGGCGTACCGGCGCTATTGCTGGCCGGTGGACAGCCTGGATGACCTCAAGATCGCGCCGTTCCACCTGCTGGCGAGCGAGGGCAGGGTCCACACCGACCGCGACCACGTTTGGCACATGGACGCCCTGGACGAGCTGTGCCGCGCCGATCCCGGCCTGCTGCATTCCACCGCCCGGCGCATGGTCGATGTCACCGACCCGGCGGATGAACAAGCCGGGATTGCTTGGTGGGAGGCGCTGACGGAACGGGGCGGCGAGGGCATGGTGGTGAAGCCGCTGGATTGGATCGTGCGCGGGCGGCGCGGCTTGGTGCAGCCCGCCATGAAATGCCGGGGCCGGGAATACCTCCGCATCATCTACGGCCCGGAATACACCTTGCCGGAGCATCTGGAACGGCTGCGCAAGCGGGGCTTGTCCGCCAAGCGCTCGCTGGCGTTGCGGGAATACGCGCTGGGCTTGGAAGCCTTGCACCGCTTCGCCGAGCAGGAGCCGCTGTACCGGGTGCATGAATGCGTGTTCGCGGTGCTGGCGTTGGAAAGCGAGCCGGTGGACCCGAGGTTGTGAACCTGCGGATGACGGCCCAGGTTTTTCATTTAGGACTTACGCCGCCTGAAGGCGGGACTACGAGCTTATGCGCCAAGCGCCCCGCCCTATCGACCCTATAATTCCCTCATTCCCTTCACTTCACGGCCACCCCATGCGTTCCTTCTCGCTGAATAACCTGCTCAACACCGCCAACACCGTGATCCTCGGCAAGCCGCGCCAAATTCGGCTGGCGGTATGCTGCCTCCTGGCGCGGGGCCATTTGCTGATCGAAGACGTGCCGGGCGTCGGCAAGACCACGCTGGCCCACACGCTGGCGAAGCTGTTGGGCTTCAATTACCAGCGCATCCAGTTCACCAGCGACTTGCTGCCGGCGGATGTGCTGGGTTCGTCGATTTATGACGGCAAGACCCAGACCTTCCGTTTCGTGCCGGGACCGATCTTCCACCAGATGATCCTGGCCGACGAAATCAACCGCTCCACGCCCAAGGCCCAGAGCGCCCTGCTGGAAGCCATGGAGGAACACCAAGTCACGGTCGAGGGCGAAACCCGCGCCCTGCCGGAGCCGTTCTTCGTGATCGCCACCCAGAACCCCATTTACCAAATCGGCACCTTCCCTTTGCCGGAATCGCAACTCGACCGCTTCTTGATGCGGCTCACCCTGGGCTACCCAGACAGCCGCTCGGAACGGGCGCTGTTCAAGGGCGAGGAGCGCCACGCCTTGCTGGACAGGCTGCCGGTCAGCCTCCCGGCGGCGGAGTTGCAAGACTTGCAGGCCGAGGTGAGGACCGTCCATGCGTCCGAGGCGCTGCTGGATTATGTGCAGGGCTTGGTGCGGTTCAGCCGGGAATCGGGTCACTACGAAGTCGGCCTGTCGCCCCGCGCCGGGCTGGCCCTACTGAATGCGGCCCGCGCCTGGGCCTACGTGGATGGTCGGAATTCGGTCTTGCCCGAGGATGTGCAGGCGGTGCTGGCGTCCGTGTGCGGACATCGGCTGCGCCCGGCGGGCAGTGGCGCGGTGGCGGCGGAGGCGGTGGTGGCACCGATGCTGGATCAAGTGGCGGTGGTGTGAAGCGGTGGGAGCGGCTGTTTTCTCCCTCCCGCCTCTGGGAGAGGGCATCCAATCCTGCTTTTCCAACCCTCACCGCGAAATCGCAGCATCGGTTTTTAGTGGAAAATCCCGCTTTGACGCCCTCACCCTACCCCTCTCCCAGAGGCGAGAGGGAGAATTCACAAAGCTCAATGGCCCTTGCCCAGCCCTCTCCCAGAAGGAGAGGGGGCGAGATGTTCAGTTTATAGTTGAACGCCTTACACCCCTGCTTCTCGCACTTCTTTAACCGTCTACAATTTCACAGCGCCGTCCACATTTCCGTGTCGGCCCCGCAGGGCAATCGCGCTATGTCGCTTTTCTCCCTCTCGCCTTTGGGAGAGGGTTGGGGTGAGGGTGTCAAAATGGCTTCTTCGCCCGGAATACCCATGCCCCGCTCCCGCAGAAGCGGGGAGAGGACAAAAACTTGAATTTAGACACCCCCTCACCCTGCCCTCTCCCAGAGGCGAGAGGGGAAAAAACAGTCTCCTTCGAGATAGCGCGATTGCCCTGGTCGGCCCCGCCACAAAAACAAATTCCAAAGGATCACGCCCGTGAACTTCACCTCCGAGCAAGTCCTGAAACTCGCGCCCGACGCCTCGTCCGCCAAAGCCGGGCAAGGCTTGGCCGCGGTGCGCCATTGGCAGGAATGCGGCCGGAACGAACAGGCCCTGTGGGGCTTGTGCCAAGGCAGCGGCAAGAATCCCTATCAGGTCCGCGTCGCCTTGCCGGAACTGGCCTCGTCCTGCACCTGCCCCAGCCGCAAATTCCCCTGCAAGCACGCCTTGGGCCTTTTGCTGCTGGCCGCCGCCGAATCCGTCGCCACCGCCGACCCGCCCGCCTTCGTCGCCGAATGGCTCGCCAAGCGCGAAGCCAAGGCCGAAAAAGTCGCCGCCAAAATCCAAGCCCCCGCCAATCCCGAGGCCGCCGCCCGCACCGCCAAGAAACGCGAGGCGCGGATCGGCGAAGGCTTGCGGGATTTCAAAGCTTGGCTGGAAGACTTGGTGGGTGCCGGCTTCGCCCATGCGTCGGCGCGGGAGCCTTCGTTCTGGGACACGCGGGCGCGGCGGCTGGTGGATGCCCAAGCGCCGGGGTTGGCCCGCGCCGTGGGCGAACTGGCTAGCGTCGCCATCCGGGAGAAGGAGGGCGCATGGCCGGAACGGCTGTTGCGCGGCCTCGCCCCGCTGTATCTCGCCGCCGATGCCTTCGAGCGGGCCGACAGCCTGCCGCCCGCCCTCCGCGCCGATCTGCTGCGGGCGGTCGGCGTGCCGCAGAAACAGGAGGACGTGGACCTTGCCAACGCCGTGGAGGACGACTGGCTGTGCATCGGCCAATCCAGCGAAGACCTGGAACGGGTGCTGGCCCATCGCACTTGGTTGTTCGGGCAAGGCAGCGGACGCCACGCCCTGATCCTCAACTTCACACAGGCGGGGCAGAAACCGGACTTGCCCGCCCTGCTGGGCGCGTCCGAAACCATGCGGCTGGCCTTCTTCCCCGGCGGGGTGGCGCAACGGGCGCTGGTCATCGCCCGCAACAGTCAGCCGCGGAACGACGCGCCCGCGCCCAGTGGTTCCGCCATTGCCGCCGAACTGGACCGCCACGCCACCGCCCGTGCCGCCGATCCCTGGTTCAGCCTTTCGGCGCTGCTAGTGCGGGCGCGGCTGGCGCGGAACGGCAACGATTGGTGGCTGGTGGACGCCGATGGCGGCGGGCTGCCCGTCCTGTCCGGGGACATGCTTTTGTGGAGTTGGTTCGTCGCCAGCGGCGGCGGTCCCGCCGTATTCAGCGGCGAATGGGATGGCGAAAAATTCCGGCCCTTACATGCTTGGATGGAGGTGACAACATGAGCCTCGCCGAACTGGCCCGCCGCGCCCTGCTCGGCACCCGCGCCGAAACCGCGCCGTTATCCGCCGCCACCGGGCAAGCGGACATCGACGCCGCGCTGCACCGCCTCGTCCAGCCCGAATCGTCCGCCGCGACCTTGCTGCGCCAAGCCGCCTTGTTGACCTTGGCGGAACGGGCGGGCCGCGTCCCCGATTGCCCTGTTTTACCACCCGTGTCGCCCTGCCCCGACGATGATGCCCCGCCGCTGCCCAGAGGGGCAGAAGCCATCTTGCAGCAGGTGTTGGACGGCCTCCTACCGCGACTGGCTGCGGCCTTGGTGGAAGCTACCGCCACGCATGGCTACCGCGTGCCGCCCGCGTTGTTGCCCACGCTGTTGAAATGGGGCAAGCAAAGCGAGAATCGCCCCTACGTGCGGGCGGTGGCTTGCCGCAAGGCCCATTGGCTGGCGGCACACAATCCCGACTGGCGCTATCTGGTCGATCCCGACCGCGCCGATAACGCGTTCGAGACCGGCACTCCCGCCGAACGCCGCGAGGCGCTCCGGCAATTGCGGACCGAAGACCCCGCCGCCGCCTTGCAACGTCTGCAATCTGGCTGGAAACAAGAACCGCCCACCGAGCGGGCCGGGTTGATCGAAGCCCTGGCGGTGAGCCTGAGTCAAGCCGACGAGCCGTTTCTGGAAAGCGTGCTGGACGACCGCCGCAAAGAGGCCCGACTCGCCGCCGCCGCGTTGCTGGCCCAATTGCCCGAATCGCGGCTGGTGGCGCGGATGCGGGAGCGTCTGGCGCCCTGTCTGATACTCACGCCCACCGCACTGGAAGTGGTATTGCCCGCCGAGTGCGGCACCGCCATGGAGCGGGACGGCATCGACAAGAAACCCGAGATCAGGGGCATCGGCGAGCGGGCCGCTTGGCTTATGCAAATGCTGGCTTGCGTGCCGCCGTCGGAATGGTGCGCCCGGTTCGGCATTTCAGAAGCCCGTTGGCTGGAACTCTGTCATAAGAACGAATTCAGAGGCGCTCTACGGCTGGGCTGGGTGTCCGCAGCGGCGAATTTCCGGGAGTTCCGGCTCGCCGGGTTGTGGCTGGCGGATATGCTCGGTCACGACGAGTGGCAGTTTGACCTACTTAACGCGCTGAGTCCGAAACTGCGGGGCGCCAGCGAGCTGGAATCCGTCACCTTGCGGGCGCTGCGCGAAGGTCGGCTGGAGCCGATAAAAACACTCTTACCGCTATTGCCCGCGCCCTGGAGCGACGAGATTGGCGCGGCGGTCATGGCGTTGCAATCACGTAGTTATCTGGATTTGGCCCTGACCCATTTGCCGCCCCGCCCGGAGATCTTGGCGGACCTTGAAAAGGTGGTCGAAACAATTCCACCGACTCACCAAGCGCCCTTTAAGGACTTCCTGCAAGCCCTGAACATGCGTATCAAATTCATCCAATGCCTGGAGAAATCATGAGCAACGATACCCTGCGCCTCGCCGCCGAGGACGCCTACGCCGCCGAACTCACCGCCCTGGCCGCCACCGACGAACACCCGCGCCCGCCCCGCTGGCAGTTGTCGCCGCAGGCCGTGGCGACCTATCTCCTGGGCGGCGAGACCCGCAACGGCGTCACCATCACGCCCAAATATCTGGGCCAGCGGCGCTTGATGGAAATCGCCATCGCCACCCTCGCCACCGACCGCGCCCTTTTGCTGCTGGGCGTGCCGGGCACGGCCAAAAGCTGGGTGTCGGAACATCTCGCGGCGGCGATTTCCGGCAATTCCCGGCTGACGGTGCAGGGCACGGCGGGCACGGCGGAGGAGGCCATCCGCTACGGCTGGAACTACGCCAAGCTGCTGGCCGAAGGCCCGTCCCCCGCCGCCTTGGTGGAAAGCCCGGTGCTGCGCGGGATGCGCGACGGCTTGCTGGTGCGGGTCGAAGAGCTGACCCGCGTCCCCTCCGATGTGCAGGACGCCCTCATCACCATCCTGTCGGAAAAAACCCTGCCGGTTCCGGAACTCAACATGGAAATCCGCGCCACCCGAGGCTTCAACATCATCGCCACCGCCAACGACCGCGACCGGGGCGTCAACGAGTTATCCAGCGCCCTCAAGCGCCGCTTCAACACGGTGGTGCTGCCGCTGCCGGACAGCCTGGACGAAGAAACCGAAATCGTCCGCAGCCGGGTGGAAAGCCTGGGTAAAGCCCTGCAACTCCCCAGCGAGCCGCCCGCCGTGGAAGAAATCCGCCGCCTCGTCACGGTGTTCCGGGAACTCCGCTCGGGCGTCACCGAAGACGGCAAAATCAAGCTGAAAACCCCGTCCGGCGTCCTCAGCACGGGCGAGGCGATTTCGGTGCTGAACCAGGGCTTGGCGCTGGCCGGACATTTCGGCGACGGCGTGCTGCGTGCCCATGACGTGGCGTCGGGCTTGGTCGGCGCGGTGGTGAAAGACCCGGTGCAGGACCGCGTGGTTTGGCTGGAATACCTCGACACCGTGGTCAAGGAGCGCGACGGCTGGAAGGATTTGTATCGCGCCTGCCGGGAGCAGTCGTGAGCGCCAAGGCCGAAAAATACCGGGTCTTCGGCATCCGCCACCATGGACCGGGCAGCGCCCGCAGCCTGATGGCCGCGCTGGAGCAATACCAGCCCGACGCGCTGCTGATCGAAGGCCCGCCGGAGGGCGACGCGCTGTTGCCGCTGGCGGCGCACCCGGACATGCGGCCGCCGGTGGCGTTGCTGCTGTATGCGCTCGATGAGCCGGGCCGCGCGGTGCTCTATCCCTTCGCCGAGTTCTCGCCGGAATGGCGGGCGCTGGCCTATGCCCAGGCGCGGGAGATTCCGGCGCGGTTCTTCGACTTGCCGCAGACGCATGGCCTGGCACCGAAGCCGGAACCGGGGCCGGGGCCGGAATCACCGCTGGCCGACGCGCCCGATGCTGAGACCCGTGGGACCGATACGGAAACCGAAACCGAGGTTGCTGAATCCGTCCCAGCCGTCCAAACGGTCCCATCCCACCCCGAGCCATCCAGCCCCGAACACCCCGACCCCTGGCGACAACTGGCCCGCATCGCCGGTTTCGCCGACCCGGAAGCCCTGTGGGACCGGCTGGTCGAGGAGCGTCCCGACAGCCCGGAATTATTCGCCGCCATCGCCGATTTGATGGGCGCCATCCGCGACGAGGGCCGGGTGCCGCGCCGCGATTTGATCCGGGAAGCCTGGATGCGTAAGGAGCTTCGCGCCGAACTCAAGGCCGGGCGGGAACGCATCGCCGTGGTGTGCGGCGCCTTCCACATTCCGGCTTTGCTGGACTTGCCGCCCGCCAAGCGCGACGCCGAACTATTGCGCGACCTGCCCAAGATCAAAATCGGCGCGACCTGGGTGCCGTGGACCTATGGCCGCTTGGCGAACGCCAGCGGCTACGGCGCCGGGGTCGAATCGCCCGGCTGGTACGAGCATTTGTGGCAGAAGCCCGCCGCCGGAACTGCCGCCTGGATGAGCCGCGCCGCCGCCGTGTTCCGCGCCCACGATCTCGACATTTCGCCCGCCTACGCCATCGAGGCCACCCGTCTGGCCGACACGCTCGCCGCGTTGCGGGGCCGCGCCGAGCCGGGCCTGACCGAAGTCACCGAGGCGATTCAAACCATCTATTGCTACGGCGACGCCGCGCCGCTGCGGCTGGTGGCGGACAAGCTCAGCGTCGGCGAACGGCTGGGCGCGGTCCCGGCGGAAGCCCCGGAACCGCCGCTCGCCGCCGACCTCCGCCGCGAACAGAAACGGCTGCGCTTGGTGCCGGAAGCCTCCGAGCGCCAGTTGGATTTGGACTTGCGCAAGGACAACGATCTGGCCCGTTCCCACCTGCTCAACCGGCTGACGATACTGGATGTGCCCTGGGGGGTGTTGCAGCGGCACGGTAACGCGGGGCTGGGCACCTTCCACGAATATTGGCGGCTGCGCTGGGAGCCGGAACTGGCGGTGAGCCTGATTGAAGCGGGGTGCTACGGCAACCGCGTGGCGGACGCCGCCGCCAACGCCCTGGCGCAACGGGCGGCGGAATCGAATCTGTTGGCGGATTTGGCGGCGTTGCTGGAAGCGGCGCTCAAGGCCGGATTGCCGGACAGCGTGCCCACTCTGGCGGCACGGCTGGACGCGGTGGCCGCGCTGAGTTCCGACATCGGCGACATGATGCGGGCCTACGCGAAGCTCGCCCCCGTCGCCAAATACGGCGATGTGCGCCGCACCGACACGGGCGCGTTGCGGACCACGCTGCGGCATTACCTGGAACGCATCTGCATCGGCCTGACCCTCGCCGCCTCCGGCATTCAGGACGAGGTGGCGGCGCAATTGCTGGAGAGTCTGGTGGCGGTGGAGCAGGCCGTTCACGTTCTGGATGAAGCCGATGCCCTGGATGCTTGGCGGGCTGCGCTCATCCATTTGGCCGACCACGCCGCCGCCCATCCGCTGTTGCTAGGCCGGGCCACCCGCTTGCTGCTGGACCGCCGCTATCTCAGCGCGGAGGAAGCCGCCCGCCGGTTGGGGCTGGCGCTGTCGCCGGGTGTGGCGGCGCAGCAGGCGGCTTGGCTGGAAGGTTTCCTGGCGGAAAGCGGCCTGTTGCTGCTGCATCAGCCGGAATTATTGGGGCTGCTGGATGCCTGGGTGTGTGGGCTGCGCGGGGAGGTGTTCGACGACATCCTGCCCTTGCTGCGGCGGGCCTTCGCCAAGTTTGCCAAGCCGGAGCGCAAGCAGATTGGCCAGAAGTTGGCGGAGGAGCAGGGACCGGCGGTTTCCGGCGCGGTGGCGGGGACGGCGCGGATTGATTGGGAGCGGGGGCGGCGGGTGTGGCCGGTGGTGGCGGCGTTGTTTGGGGTGGAAGTGTAGGATGCGCCTTCTTTGTCGGCACCTCCCGTATCCCCGAAACCAAGCTCACGCCGCTTCCAACACGCGCATTTCGATCCGCAAACCAGCCGCCGCCGCCATGTTGACCAGCGCATCCAAGCCAAACAGATTGATCTTGCCACGCATCAGATCGGAAATGCGCGGCTGGGTGACGCCGAACAACTTGGCGGCTTCTGACTGGTTCAGCCCAGCCCGGACGATGTGCGTCTTGAGGGCCATCATCAAACTGGAACGCAGTTTCATGTTCTCGGCTTCTTCCGGGGTGTCTTCAATGGCGTCCCACACGCTGACGAATTCTTGCTCGCTCATTTGCCTAGCTCCTTTATCAAGTCACGGTATCGGCTTTCGGCCAAATCCAAATCGGGGCGGCTGGTCTTCTGGGTTTTCTTTTGGAAGCAATGCAGCACATAAACCGCATCCGCGAACTTGGCTATGTAGATGACCCGGAACGCGCCGACAGCATCCCGGATACGAATTTCACGGACCCCCGCGCCGATGGCCGGCATGGGCTTCCAATCATCCGGCTCGTCACCATGCTGCACCTGGTCGAGCTGATGCCCCGCCTCGCGCCGTGCCGAGGCAGGGAAACCACGGAGGTCATCAAGGGCGCTGCCCCGGAATTTGATGGGTTTCAAATGGCTCATTGAAGGGAGTATACAAAATTTTGTATCCAGTCCACGGAATTCACTTTCAGCTATCAACCGACGGCAACCCCACCGCATAGAAGGCCCGACCCCATGACCACCGCCACCGCCTCCCCCCAAGAACGTCTCCGCCGCTGGCGCCTGCTGCTGGGCGCGAAGGAAGCCGACGGCACCGGCTGCGCCCTGGCCGGGGCCGACCTGGCCCGCGATAACTGCCTGTCCGCCCTGTACGACGCCGAACGGACCGGCGGACTCGGCGGCTCCAGCCCCAATGTGGCCCGCTGGCTGGGCGACATTCGCGAATACTTCCCCACCAGCATGGTGACGGTCATGCAGGCCGACGCCCTCAACCGGCTCAAGCTCACCGAAATGCTATTGCAGCCGGAAACCCTCGCCACCGTCGAAGTGGACATCCACCTCGTCGCCACCCTGCTCAGCCTCAACCGGATCATCCCCGCCAAAACCAAAGCCACCGCCCGGTTGGTGGTGAAGAAGCTGGTGGACGATTTGGAGCGCCGCCTCGCCAACCCGCTCCGCCAAGCCGTGCGGGGCGCACTCAACCGCAGTGTCCGCAACCGCCGCCCGCGCCACGCCGAAATCGACTGGCCGCGCACCATCCGCGCCAACCTGCGCCACTACCAGCCGGACTACCGCACCATCATCCCCGAACGGCGCATCGGCCATGGCCGCAAAGGGTCCGCCCTGAAAGACGTCATCCTGTGCGTGGACCAGAGCGGCTCCATGGCGAGTTCGGTGGTGTATTCCAGCATCATGGCGGCGGTGCTGGCCTCGATCCGCGCCGTGAATACCTCGATGGTGGTGTTCGACACCGCCGTGGTGGACCTGACGCCCATGCTGGCCGACCCGGTGGAGGTGCTGTTCGGCACCCAACTGGGCGGCGGCACCGACATCGCCAAGGCGCTGGGCTATTGCCAGGGCTTGATCCGCCGCCCGTCGGACACGGTGTTCGTCCTCGTCACCGACCTCTACGAAGGCGGCAACAGCGCGGACATGCTCAAACGCGCCGCCGCCATCGTGGCCTCCGGCTGCGCCGTGGTGTGCCTGCTGGCGCTGGACGACCGGGGCACGCCCAGCTTCGACCATCGCCACGCCGAAGCCTTCGCGGCGATGGGCATCCCCACCTTCGGCTGTAGCCCGGACCAATTCCCCGAGTTGATGGCGGCGGCGCTGCAAAAGCGGGATTTGGGCGCGTGGGCAGAAGCTCGACGGACACCGGCTTAATTTTTCGTAGGTCGGGCATGTGTTCCATGCCCGACATTCCGGGCTACGGGATTGCATGGAACAAAACCTGCATGACTCCCGCCATAATCAACCCGCAGGGCGTCCCCATGAACAAGATCGGCCTATTCTTCGGAACGGAGAGCGGCACCACCCGCTTGATTGCCAAGAAGATTTTCAAGCTGCTGGGCGAGGACATCGCCGCCAAGCCGCGCAACGTCAACCGCATCGACCCGGCGGAAATGCTCCAATACGACGCGCTCATTCTTGGCACGCCGAGCTATGGCATCGGCGACATTCCGGGCCGCGCCGCCGGGTGCGCCGACGCCAACTGGGCGGAATTCCTGCCCCGGCTGGAAGACGCCGATTTCAACGGCAAGCGCGTCGCCCTCTACGGCTTGGGCGACCAAGACCGCTACAAGGGCCGCTTCGCCAGTTCGCTGATTCATCTTTATCGGTTCTTCTACGGCCAGGGCGCCGACGTCGTGGGCCGGTGGAATACCGAGGGCTACGATTTCGAGCATTCGGCCTCCATCCTCGACGGCAAATTCGTCGGACTCGTCCTCGACCAGCGGCAACAACCCTTGCTCACCGATTCCCGCCTGGAAACCTGGGTCGCGCAGGTCAAGCCGCTTCTCTTGCAACGCTGCGCGGAGCCAGCCTGAGCCATGATGGACAACGCCACTGCCGAGACGCCCCTCGATCTGACGCCCATCGCCGACTGCTCGCCCTGTCGGTTCCGCGGCACCCTGCTGGCCAAGGGACTCTGCCAACCCGGCGACGTATGCGTGTCGGTCGATAGCGGGCGGCAAATCGACCGCTTCTTCCGGGCCAATCCGCAATACGCCGTCGAGTACATCGCCGACGCATTCTGGGAACGCCGGGCCATCGTGGCGCGGTACGTGCCCCAGCACCGGCTGGCCGAATTGGTGCATGACCCGGACGAAGCGGTGCGCCGGGCGGTGGCCTACCGCATCCCGATGGAGGGGCTGCTCACCATGCGCACCGACACCGACCGCGAAGTCCGCATCACCGTCGCCGACCGCCTCCCGGAAGAGCATCTTGAGTCCATGGCGGGCGATGAGGATTATTTGGTGCGGGCCTATGTGGCGAAGCGCCTGCCCGCCGGGCGCTTGTTCCGGCTGGCGGTCGATCCCGACCGGCAGGTGCGCCGCATCGTCGCCGAGCGCATTCCCGCCGTGAGCCTGGGGCTGATGGCCTACGACGCGGAGGTGGAAATCCGCCGCTTGGTGGCGAGCCGGATGAATGGCGACCACGCGCTGTTGATGCTGGAAGACCCCGACTGGATCGTCCGCTACGAAGCCGCCCAGCGCGTCCCCGACCACGCCTTGCCCCGCGTGCTGAAAGACGAAGACCCGGAAGTCCGCCGCGTGGCGGAGGAACGGCTGGCGCGGTAGGAGCGGGCTTCAACCCGCGACCTGACCTCGACCATCGCGGGCTGAAAGCCCGCTCCTACCGATTCGACGACTGCAAAATCTCCCGCACATTCCCCGCAATCGTCTTCACCAGATCATCCGTCGGCAAATCGTTGGCGTCGGTGCCGAAGGGGTTCTCCACCTCCTCGGCGATGATCTCCAGACTCCCCAGCACGTAGAACATGAAGGTCGCGAACAGCGCGGCCCAGTAGCCGAAGTCGTGTACGAACACGAACGGCATACTGACGATGTAGGCGAACACGAATTTCTTGATGAACAGGCTGTAGGAATAAGGGATCGGCGTCTTCTTGATGCGCTCGCAGGCACCGCAGATGTCGGTGAGCGCGGTGAGGTCGGCGTTGAGGTTGAGGATATGCTCGCGGTTCAAGTGGCCCCGGCGGTGGAGGCGGTCGATTTCGATGAACAACCGGGCGGCGATGGCGTTGGGGGCGTGCTGAATCGAACCGGCGTGCGGCACCTTCGCATCGCGCAAATGATCCTTGAGGGTGGCCGCATAAGCGCCGATGTCAGCCGCCAGGATGGCGCGGGAAGGGTGGTCGGCGGGCAAATGGGCGTTCAGTTTGAGCGCCAGGTTGCGCGATGTGTTGACCAGGGCGCCCCACAACTTGCGGCCCTCCCACCAGCGCTCATAGGCCGTGTTGGTGCGGAACACCAACAGCAGCGAAATCACGAAGCCGAGCAGCGAATGCACGGCGGTGGTGGCCCGTAGATAATCCGGCCAGATTTCGCGGTCCATGTAAGCAATCCCCGTCGCGTAGAGCGCGATGGTCGCCATGGCTGGCAGCAACCGCCGGAAGGTGTCGCTCTTGTGGAACTTGAAGATCAGTCCCCACCAGGATTTGGGGTTGTAGGCAATCATGCGCGGCTCCGCTTCGAAAAGGCCAATTCTACAAGCCCGCGTCTTTCAAAACGCTCTCCCACTCCTCCGCGTTGAAGCCATTTATACGCTGTTCGCCCACCAGGGTGACGGGCACACCCTTGCCGCCCAGCCGCGTGTATTCGGCCTTGGCGCTGCGGGACCGCTCGATGTCCAATTCTTCGAAGGGCGTGCCGCGCTTTTTCAAGTAAGCCTTGGCCTTCTTGCAGACCGGGCACCATTGGGTGGTGAACATCCGCACCGCCGCCACCCGCGCCGTGCTTCCGCCCCCGCCCATGAATGAAGCATTGCCGCCGCCGTGGAAGGCTTCCGCCCGCTCGGCCTCGTCACCGGCGGGCTTCTGGTTGGAAAAATGCACCTTGCCCTGCGCGTCGGTCCAGCGGTAAATCTCCGCGCCCGCCGGGCCAGCGGCCACGGCGAAAGCCAAGCCCAAGCGGGCCAGTATCCAAATGAGTTTCATGGGGAAGCGCCTATGGATTGTCAGCTTTACATTGAAATGTAACATCGGATTCAGGTTAGCGCGAAGCCCGCCGGTCGGCCAACTATTTCGATGACGCGCCGCGCCGCTCATGAATCGAGCGGCCAACGCCATTCCTCCGTAAAACCTATGCACAGCCTGGAACAACTGGCAGGGTAGAGGACAGCCATTCAGCGGGTGGCTTTATGTCCGCCATTAACTCAGCATAAGCCATTGCTCTATATGGGAAAAAGGCGGTCCAGTTTCCGGGCAAGCCTCAACCAAGGCGCGGCGGGGCGCAGATCACAGGCACCGCACGGCATTCTCACTAAGGCGATTTCCGAAAATGCTTGTCACCGTTGATCTGGATGTAGGATGGGTAGAGCGTACTCGCGAAACCCATCGAGCCGGACACAGGGTGATGGGTTTCGCTTCGCTCTACCCATCCTACAGTTATGTCTTTTCCTGGAAATCGCCTAAGTCATCCACAGGGTGGCGCACGCGGGGCTAGATGTCATGCAGCCGAATCTCGAACTCCACGCAAGGATCGACCGCGTGCAGAAACAGGCCGATCCGCCGCCGCGTTTCCGCCTCGTCGGCGCTGACGCAACCCGACAGGGCGCGGGGACTCAGCCCGGCGGGATGGAAGTTCCACTCGGTGGGCGCCACGTAGCGGTAATCGGCGACGAGTCCATCCCGCACTTCAACGCTGTGGATCAACAGGCCACGGGACGTCTGCACCTGAGCAAGTCCATGGCCGTCCATCCGTCGAGTCCGGGGCTTGGCGATGACCGGCTGGCCCGCGAGCCAGCGTAGCCGCCGGTCGAGTCCGCGCCGCAACGCCTGGATTTCCAGAATCCGCGCCCACAGCCGCGTTATCAAGCCATTGCCGTGGGACTCCCGCAACGACGCCAGAGCGGGATGGTCCTGCTGCCGACTGAAGCAGCCGGTTTCGCAGGGTCGGCCCTCCCAGTCGGGTTCGAGCGCAAAACGAGCGCTTTCCTCGGAACGCAGCCTCCCGGCCAAGCTGGAATCCGGCAAGCGCCGGGGCAACGGCGAAACATCGCAACGCCCCCAATCCGGCGGCGTCCCGCTCAGAACGGCGGTCAAGGGCATGGCTTCGAGATTCGGAATTTCACCCCGCCCCACCTTTCCCAGCAGTTGATCCATGGCGGCTTGGTAATCGCGCCAATAGCTAGCCATGGCGGCGCCGTTCAGTTCGACGGAAGAGCCGTCGGCGATGAACGCCCGCTGGCTCGCCTCGCCCGCCAACGCATGGTTGACGCCCCGCCAAGCGTGCAGCAACCGCGCTGGAAGGGACGCATCCGCCACTGGCCAGCCCGGCAGCCGCAACAGGTTGAGGCTGTGTTCCCGCAGCATTTCCAAGTCCCGCAGGGTCCGCAGCAAGCGCAGCCAGTCCGGCGCGGCGGGCAAATCCAGCGCCCGCGCCAGCGCGTGGGACGCGGCCAGGCATTGGCCCAGCCGACACAGGGCGAACAGGTTGCCCAGCGTGGCCAGGGCTTGTTCCGGGGTTTTGTTTCGCAGGATGACGCCCAGCGGGGGTGGGCGGCGGGCGGAGATTTTCACCGATTCGATTCGGTGATGCCGGATTTGGCAGTCGATGACGAGACGGGTGAACAGAGGCATGGGCCAAAGTCAGGAAGAAATCATGGGATGGGTGGAGCTTCGCGGAACCCATCCTATATCAAGAGGGTTTATCCCAGCGCCTCCAACACTTCACCCAAGCGCTGGCGGGAGTCTTCCAAATCCTCCGCCGCCGCCAGCGCCACCGCCGGGAGGCGGGTGATTTCCAGGGTGTTGAGGATGGGTTCGCCGGTGGAATTGAAATAGCGTACCCACCAGACATTCGGCACGGCGGTGAGCATCACGCGGCAATCGCCGTAGCCCCGCGCCACGATTTGCAGGCCGCCGAAGCCGAGTTCCTGTTCAATAAAAACGCCGTCCTCGGGCGTGACTGGAAACAGGGTCAGATTGAGGATGCTTTCCCGGCCCGGCTGATAGTCCCGCGCTTTGCCCAGGATTTCAAACAACATCGACGGCGCATTCATCAATCCGGCGGGGAATTCCGGGGGCAGGTCGAAGCCGCGTCGGCCTTCGGTGCGCACCGCCCAATCCAGCACGCTGGCGGGCACTGGCCCCACGGCGAGGCCGTCGCTCACCCGCTCATCGCCGCGCCAATGCTGTTCCCGCCACACGCCAGCGAAGACCGAGTCCTCAATCAGCAAGCGTTCGCCGCCGCTCTCGCCTTGGATCGACACTTCGCCCCGCCCCAGGATTTCGCCGACGATGCGGCGGGTTTCCGGGGCTTCGGTAAGGAGGTCGAATGTGCCAGCGGACTCGGCGTTGCCCAGCGCGGCGCGTAATTCTTGAAGGACGCGGCGGGTGGAATCATCCGCTTGCAAGCCATACAGGGACGGCGTCGCGTAAGTCTGCATACGCGGCATGTCTGGGTAGACGGGGGCTTCCTCGCCCGCCGGGCTGTAGGGCGCTTGCAGGGAAAATCGCGAAAGGGAGTCGGTCATGGTGGCGTCTTAAACTGGAGTGCAAGGCTTGCCTTGCGATGGGTCAGAAAACGCGCAAGGCAAAAGCCTTGCACTCCTGAGAAATTAGGCCCGGAGGTGTTCGGGAAGCTGGGGTTCGCGGTCGATCAAGTCGGCGAACAAATGCTCGGGAAATTGGTTGCCCGCCATGGCGAATTCCAGGGCTTGCAAGGCATCGTCCACTTCCCGCGCCCGCTCGGGACTTAAGACTTCGCGGGCCGCGTCCAGGAAAACCAGCAGCCAGCTTCCGACGGATTGAGCGCCAACCAAGCGGGTATCCACCCGGCGGACTTGGCCGCGCCCTTCGCACAGGGCGTAGAACTCTTCAGCCTCAATCACCCGCATGGGTAAGCCAATGCACATGATTCAGTTCCCCGCCGTGCGTAGCGCCAGAAAACGCTCGTCGCCGACGCGGCAAGCCACTTCGGGCGGAGGCCGCAGGCGTTCGTAGGCGTCCAGTTCCAGCCCTTCGCAGCCGGTCAGCTCGGCGGCGGGTTCCGGGCGCGGTTCACAAGCGATGCCGTGTTCTTGCAGATAAGCCGCCACCCGCTCCACGGCGGGCAACAAGCCGGATTTCACCAGCGGGCTGAGGCTGCCGCCGTAGTCTTCCAAGATGACCGGCTGCACGCCAATCAAATACAGATGCTGCGGCTCGCGGCCCGTCAGTTGGCAAAGCGCCAGCACGTCCTGAAAGCTGACTTGGTGCAGGCTCATGGCTTTGCTGCCCAGAACCGCCGGGACTTCGGCATCGCGCTTTTCCACCAGCGTTCCCGGCTCCAGGCCGAAATCCACCGCGTCGAGGATGACCAGATGTTCGGCTTCCTGCACATAGGGCAGCAGCCCCAAGCCTTGGGTGCCGCCATCCATCACGATGACTTCCGGCGGGACGGCGTAGCGGCGCTGGAATTCCTCCACCGCCCGGACGCCGAAGCCTTCATCCGCCCACAGCAGGTTGCCGATGCCGAGAATCAGGACGCGACTCATCAGGGACGCTCGTCTTTCCAGGTGCGCCAGCCGGTGCGGATGGTGCCGAGCATGGATTGGCGGGACAGGTATTCTTCGCGGACCACGATGTAGACGTGGATGATGATGAACACCACCAGAAACCACATCCCCAGATGGTGCCAGGAATGCAGGTTCTGGCTGCCGCCGAAGGCCGGAATCACCCAGCCGAACCAGTTGGCCGCCCAGCTTCCGGCCCCGGTGCCTTCGCCGTACAGGGCGAAGCCGGTGACGATCATGAAGAAGCTGCCCACCACGTTGAAGGCGAACAGCGCCAACACCGCCAGCGGGTTATGACCGACATGCTTGGCCGGTTCCTTTTCGAGAAACAGATACCACTTCACCTCCCGCCAGACGCCGGACCAAAATTCCGGGCGATGCACCGGCGGCAGGAATAGAGAGCGAGCGTGTTCGTTGCCGACGATGGCCCAGTAAATCCGCCCCAGCAGGCCGACCGTCAGAATGTAGGCGGCGGAGAAATGCACGAAGCGGATGGTGCCCATGAGGTAATTGTCGCTGGCTTCGCCGGGGGGCGATGACAGCGGAGAGGCGATGAGATACCCGGTGACGGCCAAGGCCACGATGGCGAGGGCGTTGACCGTATGCCAGAGGCGGACGGGTTTCTCGAAGACGTAGACGGGTTCAGTGGGGATCGCGCTCATGGCGGATAGCTCCTGAAAGATGGCCCCGTTGTAGGTCGGGCTTAAGCCCCACCAACAGGGCTGGTTAGAAGGTTTGGGCCAGCAAAATCAAGCCAGCGGCACCAATACCTGCGCCGCAAAGCCGGTCCAGCCACGGGCTGCGCACCATGGCCCAGCCCAAACCCATGCCGAGCAAATGCAGCATTCCTGTCGCCAAGGTAAAGCCCAGCGCGTAGCCGATGAATTCCGCGCTACCGGCGGATTCCAGCCCATGGGCGTAGCCATGCAGCCCGCCGAACATCATTACCAGCGCACTCGCCGCCAGCAGTGACCATTGCCAGCGGGCCAGAATCAGCCCGCCCAAAATCGCCACCGACAGGGCGATGCCGTTTTCGAGATAAGGCAGCACCGCGCCATTGGCACCCAGCCAGCCGCCCATCGCCATGCTCGTCATGAACAGCAGTGGCAGAACCGCCACCGCCGCGCCACGCCGTCCCGGCAACACGGCCCACAGGCCCACGGCCAGCATCGCCAAAGTGTGGTCGAGGCCGAGGAAGGGATGCGCGAGACCGGAGGCGAAACCGGCGATGTCATGCACGCCGGTATGAGCGGCGGCGGTTTGGGTGTACAGCGTGGCCGCGAATAACGCGGTCGAGCCAAGATAAATCTTTTTCATGGTGATTCTCCAACAGAGCTTAACCCCCCAACCCCCCTTATCAGGGGGGCTAAGAACTCCCTCCCCTGATAAGGGGAGGGCCGGGGAGGGGTTTGATCGCGAACTAACTTACCGCACCTGCACTTTGGTCAATTCCCGCCCCTGGTCGTCCATCACATGGGTGGAGCAAGCCAGACAGGGATCGAAGCTATGCAGCGTCCGCAGGATTTCCAGCGGCTCGTCCGACTTCTCGACTTTGGTGTTCATCAAAGCCGCTTCAAACGCGCCGATATTGCCGTGGTTGTCACGGGGCGAACCGTTCCAGGTGGTCGGGACCACGCACTGGTAATTGTCGATCTTGCCGTCCTTGATCTTCACCCAATGGCCCAGCGCGCCACGCGGCGCTTCTGTCGTGCCGACGCCTTTGCATTCGGCGGGCCACTTGCTCGGTTCCCACTTGGCGACATTGGCGGTGGCGAGGTCGCCTTTCTTGATGTTGGCGATGAGCTTGTCCTGGAAGTGCCGCATCAAATGCGCTGCGTATTGCGCTTCCAAGCCACGGGCGGCGGTGCGGCCCAAGGTGGAGAACAGCGCCGTGACCGGCAGGCCCAAATCGGTGAGGAGCTTATCCACCGGCTCCTTGATGGCGGGCATACCCTTGGCGTAGCCGATGATGTAGCGGGCCAGCGGGCCGACTTCCATGGCGTGGCCTTTCCAGCGCGGGGCTTTGATCCAGGAATATTTCGCGCCCTCATCCAACTGCTCGATGTTGGTCTTGGTGCCCTTGAAGTTGTTGCCCAGCGCGAAACGCGGCTCGGTCACGCCGTCCCACGGATGTAGGCCGATGTCTTCGTTGGCGTAGTGATACCAGGAGTGCGGGACGTATTCCTTGATTTCTTCCGGGTTGCGCAGGTCCACCTCGTGAACCTCGTTGAGATTGCCGTTGATGATGGCCCCGCGAGGCAACAGCAGGTTGCTGGCGGAATCGTCGTTGGCCTTCTCCGGGATGTCGCCGTAGGACATCACGCAAGAAGAGGACAAGCCGCCGCCGAATTGCCAATCCTTGTAGAAGGAGGCGATGGCCTTGAGGTCCGGCAGATAGACCTGCTCGATGAACTCGATGGTCTGGTCGATGATGGAGGAGACCAGATTCAGCCGCTCCATGTTGACCGCGCCGACCGCGCCCACCCCGTCCACGTTGATGGCGCAGGGCACGCCGCCCACCAGCCAGTTGGGGTGCGGGTTCTTGCCGCCGTAGACGGTGTGAATCTTGACGATTTCGCGCTGGAAATCGAGCGCTTCCAGGTAATGGGCCACCGCCATCAGGTTGGCTTCGGCAGGCAGCTTATAGGCCGGGTTGCCCCAATAGCCATTGCTGAACGGGCCAAGCTGGCCGCTTTCGACGAATTTCTTCAGCCGGGTCTGGATGTCGTGGAAATAACCGGGCGAGGATTTCGGCCAGTTGGAAATGCTCTGCGCCAGGGTCGAAGTCGCCTTCGGGTCCGCACTCAGGGCCGACACCACGTCCACCCAGTCCAGCGCGTGCAGATGGTAGAAATGCACGAGATGGTCATGGGCTTGCAGGGTCAACTGCATGATGTTGCGGATGGTATTAGCGTTCTCGGGGATTTGGATTCCGAGCGCGTCCTCCACCGCCCGCACCGACGTCAGCGCGTGGGTGCCGGTGCAGACGCCGCAAATCCTCTCGGTGAAGGCCCAGGCGTCGCGGGGGTCGCGGCCCTTGAGGATGATTTCCAGGCCGCGCCACATGGTGCCGGAGGACACGGCGTTATGGATGATGTTGTCCTCGCCGATGTTCACCTCGCAGCGGAGATGCCCTTCAATGCGGGTGACGGGATCGACCACGACGCGCTTGCCGCTGTCGTCCAGGTGGAAGCCGTTGGGTGTGGAAAAAACGGTCATGGCTTATTCCCCTTTTTGTTGTTGGTCGGCGGCGATCTTGTCGCTCAGCTTCTTGCGGTAGGACATCAGCCCATGCACCGCCACCGCCGCGCCCACCGTGCCCGCCGCCGCGATTCCCACCGTGTCGGCGTTGGCTTCCACCGGGAAGCCGCCGATGTTGGTGACGCGGTCGTAGAGCGAGCCGTTGTCCCAGAACCCTTCCTCGGAACAGCCGATGCAGCCGTGCCCGGACTGGATGGGGAAGGACACGCCGCCGTTCCAGCGCACCGTGGAGCAAGCGTTGTAGGTGGTCGGGCCTTTGCAGCCGACTTTGTAGAGGCAATAGCCTTTGCGGGCGTTGTCGTCGTCCCAATGCTCGACGAACTGACCGGCGTCGAAGTGCGGGCGGCGATAGCATTTGTCGTGGATGCGCTGGCCGTAGAACATCTTCGGGCGGCCCTGGCTGTCGAGGTCCGGCAGCTTGTCGAAGGTCAGCATGTAGGCGATGACCCCGGTCATGACTTCGGCGATGGGCGGGCAGCCCGGCACCTTGATGACCGGCTTGTCGGTGATGACCTTGTGAACCGGCGTGGCCTGGGTGGGATTGGGCTTGGCGGCTTGCACGCAACCGTTGGACGCGCAGGAACCCCAGGCGATGACGGCGGCGGCGTCCTTGGCGGTGCGGCGCAGTTGCTCGACGAAGGGCTTGCCGCCGACGATGCAGTACATGCCGTCTTCGTTCAGGGGCGGGTTGCCTTCCACGGCCAGGATGTATTTGCCCTTGTAGTCGTGCATGACCCTTTCCATCGCCTCTTCGGCGTGGTGGCCCGCCGCCACCATCAGGGTGTCGTCGTAGTCCAGCGAAAGCATGGACAGCACCACGTCCTTCGCCAGCGGATGGCCGGAGCGGATGAACGACTCCGAGCAGCAGGTGCATTCGAGACCGTGTATCCACAGCACCGGCGTGCGCGGCTTGGTCTCCATGGCGTGGGCGATGCGCCCCGCGAACTCCGGCCCCAGCGCCAGTGCCGACGCGGTGAGGCTGCAAAATTTAAGGAAACTGCGCCGGGTGATTCCCTGTCGGCGCATGACTTCATAGAAGGTCTCGACCTGCGTGCCCATGGGTGCCCCTCTTTGTTGTGCTTATTGAACCGTGCGTATTGTAAGGTTTTTATTGTGCGCCCGATGCGGCGCGGCCCGCAATGGCAGCGCCGTCGTCGCGTTGTCATTGAATGTGGGGCGTTATGGCAATTTTTAAGCCATTGGGGCGAGCTTGGTTTGGGTGGAGATTCGGCGGGTCGTTGCCATCAAGGTAAGGCTCTTGAAGCCGCCCGGAATTGGAGTTCAAAGCTTGCTTTGTCTGACCTTGGAGCTTCCAAAACAAGCCTTGGACTCCATCGTTTGGCCTAGATTAAGCGGGGTGATTCAGCGAGCGGGAAGGTAAGGTTTGCGACAATTGTTGGGCGGGATGTCGGACAAGCGACAATGGTGCTGGAGTTCAAGATTCATCTTGAACGAGTCCCTAAGCGGTGGGGTCACTGCCGTTAAGGTGCCTGATTAGTAAAAATCCTCAGTGTAGGGCGGGCATGTACTCATGCCCGCCCATGCTTAGGCGATTCCCGAAAACGATTGCCCCGCAAAAGGCTCGTATACTCGAAACAGCCACAAACTAAACTTTTTAATCCCCCCTCACCCCAACCCCCTCCCAGAGGGAGAGGGGGCGAGATGTTCAGTTTGTGGCTGAACGCAGTATAGCTCCGGCTGAAGCCGGGGCTACGAGCCATAAATTTCGGCTTTGGATTGAGGAGCGATTCCCCGAAATCGCCTTAATTCAACGGGTGTTTTGGCGGGCATGAATACATGCCCACTCTACCGCTCCTGTATCCCCCGCGAAAAAACGCCCGGATCGAGATTCCGATACAAGGCGGCGATGAGGTCCGATTGGGTGACGAGTCCCACCAGCTTATTGCGTTGATCCACGATGGGGATTTGGTGTATGCCCCGCTCGGACAGCAGTGGCACGAGGTCGGCGATGGGCGTCTCCTCGCGGGCCGTGACCACCGGCGCGGCCATGATTTGGCCGACCGCTTCCGGCTTGACCGAGGTCAGCCCTGGCGTCCGCCGGATCAAGCGCCGCAGCTTCTCGCCCATCCCATCGAATTGCTCCACCTGGGCATGGCGGAAGAAATCCGCCAACGTCACGATGCCGATGACATGGTGTCCCCGGTCGATGACCGGCAGCGCCTTGATTTTGCGGGCTTGCATGAGCGCCCAGGCGTCATCCAAATCGGTGCCGAATTCGACCGTCGCCACCTGGCGGGTCATGATGCTGGCGCAAGTCTGTTCCCCGAACTCGCGCCGATAGGCACGGCTGGCGGCCAGATTGTAGATTTCGTTCAACTCGCCTTCGCTCACGTCCACGAAGGCATTGATGTCGCGCAACGCGGCCCGGAGGTCTTCCGTGCGGATGCCGAGCCGTTCCAGCGGGGGCAAATCGGGCGGGGCTTCGGACGGCGGAGCGGCGGTGGGGCGGGCGGGCTTGGAATGGCGGACGAAAATCCGGGCCAACGCCAGCAGAACCACCACATTCAGCGCCAGCGGCGTGAGCAGGAATTGATAGCCCAGCGCCCGCACCGTTTCGCCGCCCAGCACCGGAATCAAGGCCGAGGCACCGCCGGGCGGATGCAGGCAGCGGGCGCTGTGCATGGCGAAAATGGCGAGACCCACCGCCAGCGCGGCGGCGGTCCAAGTGTCCGCGATCCAATGGGCGCAGGTGACGCCAATCAAGCCGGACAGCAAATGCCCGCCGAACACCGCCCAGTTGCCCGCCATCGGGCTGTGGGGCACGGCGAACAGGATGACCGTCGAGGCGCCCATGGACGCCAGCAACGGCAGCACGCCGCCATCCCCGCTGAACCGGCTGCCGATGAGTCCGGCGCAGAAAATCGCCAGCCCGGCCAGCCCGGCAATTTTCAGCTTTTCCCGCGCACCGACCGGCGTGGGTTCCGGCGACCAGAACGCCAAGCGGCGCAGCCATTGCGTGAGTCGCTTTGCCATGGGCCGAGCCGGGGCGGGCAAGCTAATTCAGTCCGGGGGGCGGCGGGCGGATTGATGTGAAAGGCGTCGGAATGAATGTCCTTCATGGCCGCGCCCGCCAGAAAGGCTTTCTTCTTGGCCTGCTGCACCATGTCCGGGTGGCCGCACAGGAACAACCGCCAGTTTTTCAGGTTCGGAACCTCCCGCAGCGCCACCTCGTGGACCCGGCCCGCCCAGAACCCGGACGGCGCTTCCGGTCCCGAGAGGCAGGGCGCGTAATCGAAATTGGGGTACTCCCCGGTCAGGGCGCGCAGTTCATCCGCCAGATAAATCCCCCGCCGGTCGCGGCTGCCATGAAACAAGCGGATGGGTCCGATGTGGCCCCGGTGCAGCGCGTCGCGGACGATGCCGTACAGCGGCGCCAGCCCCGAGCCGGTGCCGATCAAGAGCATGGGCTGATCCGACTGGCCGGGCACGTAGAAGCAATCGCCGACGGGTCCGCGCAGTTCCACGGTGGTCCCGGCCCGCAGATCATCGTGAATCCAGCCGCTGACCCGCCCCGCCGGAAGCCGCCGCACATGCAGGTGAATATGCTCGTCCAGTTGCGGCACGCTGGCGATGGAATAGTAGCGGCCCAGGCTTTGATCCCGCAGCAGGTTGATGAATTGCCCAGGCCGGTACTGGATGGGCGCGTGGGATTCCAGGGCGACCCGCATGATGTCGCCGCTCAGCAATTCCAACGCTTTGACCGTGGCCGTCAGCCCGGCTTTCGGCGCGTTGGGCAGGGCGACGTCCAAATCCTCCGTGGGGTGGCAGACGCAGGCGAGGAAATAGTTTTGGAGCTTGAGGCTGTCCTTCAAGCCCTGTTGCGCGGCCTCGGGCGGCCGCCCGTCGGTGGCTTGCATCAAGCAGGTTTGGCAGACGCCGCTCCGGCAGGACGAGGGAACCGGCACGCCATGGCCGGTGAGTCCGTCCAGGACGGATTCATCTTCCCCGAGTTCAAAGCGTTCATCGGCATAGCGAATAGCGGGCATGGTGGCTTTACCCCTGGTTTAATTCGGTGTGTGGAGGCCCGGTCATTCCGGCAAGGACCGCCGGTTCCCAAGCCCCGCTTGGGAACCAGCGCTCGTGGTCCCGCCTTCAGGCGGCGGGGGGGTGGGCGGAGCCGCCGGAAGGCGGGGACCACG
>NZ_JBTEKS010000015.1:0-26586 GCF_054333355.1 Methylomagnum sp.
CCCCAGAGCAACGTCACCGGGCAAGCGGCGGCGAAAATCTACCGGGCCGGCAACCCCTCCATGACGCTCAATCCTTCGTCGGTAAGCCCGGTGGGCGGGTCGCAGCCCCATCAAAACATGCAGCCCTACCTGTGCGTCGATTTCATCATTTCCCTGTACGGGATATTCCCGTCGCCAACCTAAGAGATAAGCGTCATGGATCCTTTCGTAGCGGAAATCAGAATCTTCCCCTTCAACTTCGCACCCAAAGGCTGGGCGTTCTGCGACGGGCAACTCCTCCCCCTGTCGCAAAACACGGCGCTCTTCTCCCTGCTCGGCACCACCTACGGCGGGAACGGCAAGAGCAACTTCGCGTTGCCCGACCTTCAGGGCCGCGCCCCCATGCATCCGGGCCAGGGGCCGGGCTTGTCCCTGCACGACCTCGGGGAAACAGGCGGCTCGGACACCGTAAGCCTGCTGGAAAGCGAGATGCCCACCCACAGCCACACCATGGGTGCGCAGACGGTGCCATTGGGGTCTTTGCAAGCGCCGAGCGGGGCGACGTTCACCCGTCCCGCCAGCGGCAATTTATACAACGCCAACAACCCGACTATGGTTGCGATGTCCGATAACACGATTGCGCCTGTGGGTGGCGACCAACCCCACAACAACATGCAGCCTTATTTGACGCTGAATTTCTGCATCGCCATGCAAGGGGTATTTCCTCCGCGCACCTAGCCAACGCTAGGTTATCCAGAAAGCGGTAGTCCCTGTAAGCCATAGTCAAGTTGCATGAGTTTTTGAGTTATGAATTAGGGGCAGGTCAAACTGCCCCTATCTTTTTTCAGAAAAGCCCACCCAATCAATCCGCATTAAGCTTTATTCTAAATTGTATGCTCAGGCGAACAGTGGTTTTGAGATTAGCTCAATCTCTGGTTTTATTAATGCTGCTATCCCCCGCAACTTTACTGCTGGCCGCTGCCAGTATTCCACTTAGCCAATCCTTAAGCCACGCCAACTTCCTGACGTATAAGGGAGAAACCTTCTCCGTCTATACCCTAAGCGGCAAAGGCCCAAAAGTCGGCAAAGTAATCCCCCTGACCATCACCGAAGTTACCCCACTAAAACAGGACGCCAAGACGGAGCAATTCACCGTGGTATTTAAAGGTCCGTTGGATTATCCGTTGCAAAAAGCCGTCTATGCTTTTGAACGCCCCCCACGAACCGATACATTTGAGTTATTCTTAGAGCCAAATGGCTCCGACCGAAAATGGAGTTATTATCGGGCGTTATTCAATCTTTTAAAGTAATAGGGGCCAATTAAAGTGAGCGGCAACCCACAAAGGAGAAAGTTTATCAGGATAATGCTGGGGATTGCGGTGCTAGGTTATGCCGGGGGGTTAACAAGCGCCGTTCAAAAAACAATCGGCATCGGCAGAGTTAGCTTGAGAGGATCGTTAAGGTATGAAAAATTCGCCGCCCTGCTGGGAGAAACTTTCGCAGTGTCCAGCCTGGATACCAAGCTAGGCTATCGGGGGCGCTTGCAGTTGGTGGAGGCTAAAAAAGTCGTTTCCTCCGCTCAAACCGAGCAGTTCTCCCTGGTATTCATGGGGGCGGCGGGAGACGCGCTGGCCCAGGATACTTATCAAATGCGGCATCCCACGGCGGGCAAAGCCAATATTTTCCTACAGCCCTTTTGCAGCAATGGATGCAGTAACTATTACCAAGCTTGTTTCAACCTTTTGAGCTAACTCCGCCCAGGATAACCGATGCTATCTGCCAAACTCTCCGCCGCTTTGCCCGAAGGTTTCACGCTGCGTGTTGAAACCCCCGAGGATTTCGACTTTGTAACCAGCCTATATGCCAGCGTGCGCGAGGAAGAGTTATCGGTTTCGGGCTGGAGCGACGACAAGAAGCAGAGGTTTATTCGCTGGCAAAGCGGATTGCAGCGGGACCATTATCGGCGTCATTATCCCGATGCTTGGTTTTGGATACTGGAGCAAGCGGGTACGGCGATGGGCCGTCTCTATGTGGATTTGCGGGGGGACGAGCTTCGCCTCATGGAGATAACTTGGCTGACGGAATGGCGAAACCGTGGCCTGGGCACCGCGATTATTCGGATTTTAATGGATTTCGCCAGCGAGCAAGGATTGTTTGTCAGCCTGCATGTGGAGCCTAATAATCCGGCCCAAAGTCTTTATCGGCGTTTCGGATTCCAATTCGTCGAGGATCGCGGCGCCTATCAATTCCTGCATTGGCATCCGCCGGGCAAGCCTGATCAATAATTCGCGAGTCCACCGAAGCCCATGCCGGAAATGGTCGGCTTGGCGTACACAAGCCAACTAAATATAGGGATTCGATGTCGGACTCGCGCCGCCATCCCTCAATTGAAGATAATTTCAAACCGCATTCCTTCCTCGCAGGGACCGATGGGGACCATGAATAACGATAGCTCCCCTAGTTTGGGGTGTTCCAGGCTATACGTGCCTTGGGGGAAGCCCCATTCCGGGGGGGTTGCCAGCGTTAAGGTAAAAGGCGTATCAGAACGCATGGCGTGGGCGGCATGTTCCTTAATCTTCAGGATCTTCGGGCAGCATTGATAATTCCCGATGGTCAGCTTAAGGGAGCCGGGGTCGATCCCGGCAAAATCTCCGGCGGTAATTTTGTTCAGCATGTGGATACTCGCTTGCTCGATGAAATCAACAAGCCTGTTATTGTAAACGACATGGCCACTGGCGGGTTATGTCGCCCCCGCTTTGATAAACGGGCATTTCCTATCCGAGCCGGTTTATTTTCATGCGGGCTATCGGTTCGCGGCAATGGGGCAGGCCGTGCCTTTCCGTCAATCCACCGACATCGCCAGTCCTGCCTCCCCCCGGAATACCGCCAATAAAAAAGCCTTGCCGCTTTAGAGATTCGGGTCGATTAAGGATTCGACTAAATCTCTCAGCAACAAGGCTAGTATTTAAGGCATCCCCAATTAGGATACCTTGATTATTCTAAATTTCTGCGAACCGCTAAAACAAATCAGACTAACAAGTAGCGGCCCATTTTCAAATTAGGGCTTTGCGTTCCGCATCTGTTTCTCAACTTCTGCTTTCGATTCCTGGACAGCGCCGTTTTGCCAACCGCTGACTTCGTTTTCTCTAGCCTTCAGCAGGAATACACCGATGACAGCCGCGACGATAATTGCACCGATGTAGAGCCAAAAATTGTCTTTTTCTTGTTCCATTTTGTTTACCTCAACAGACGTTATTTGAATTTATAGCAGGGCGTCTTCGGGTGAGAAAAGATGCCCCATTGACCGTAACTAATGTTACGTTTGCGAGTGGAGCGCTGTCTGAAGCGCCTTTCCCACCGCACGGGGACTATTCTATGTACGTTAATAATCCTGTTCAAGGGTTGACCTCAAGTTTTTTTGATCAAGGGCGTTGAAATTTTATAAGTTATTGAAAATAAATGAGTCTAACGGCGGGCAAGAAGACCGGTAAGATGCGCCAAAACCCCTTGGCTGGCCATTTCCACCAATTCGAACACCCGGTCGAACTCAGATTCGTCGCAATTGTAGGGATCGGGCACATCGCGGACCTTGCTGCGCGGGGCGTAGTCGAGCAGCCGTCCGAGCTTATGGCGCTGGCTTTTCGGACACACGAAGCTGAGCATGTCGTGATTGTGCGCGTCCATGGCCAGGATGAGGTCGAACCGCTCGAAATCCGACCGAGCGACCCGCCGGGCGCGGAGGCCGCTGATGTCAATGCCCCGCGCCGCCATCACCCGCTGGGCGCGGCGGTCGGGCGGGGCGTTCGGGAAGTCGGCGTGGGTGCCCGCCGAATCAATCAACACCCGGTCACCGATGCCGGCGTCCTCCACCAGCTTTCTCAGCAATCCCTCGGCCATGGGCGAGCGGCAGATGTTGCCCATGCAGCACAGCAAAACTTTAATCTCACTCATTATTCAGCCTTGTCGTTAGTGTTCTCATTCGCCCATTTGCAGCAATAGCCCGCGCCGCCGGGCCACCCGGAACGCGGCCAGATACAGTAGCAAACCCGCCGCCAGATAAACCAGATTCAAGCCGACCGCCCACCAGAATTCCGTCATCGGGAAGACATGCTCCCGCGCCACGGCCCGCATTCCCTCGAACACATGGCTGGACGGCAGCGCCAGTCCCACGGGCCTAATCCAGTCAGGCAGCACCGACAGCGGGTAATAAACACCGCTGAACGGAGCCAAGGCGAAAATGACGGCCCAGGCCAGACCCTCCGCGCCCAGCCCATAGCGCAGCACCAAGGCCACCACCATCAGCCCGACCGACCAGCCCATCACCAGCAAGTTGGCGAAAAAGGCCAGCAAAGGCAGGCCCATGTCGAAGAGGGAATAGCGGTACAGCAAAATCGCCAAGCCCGCCGCGCCGCCGACCCCGATGGCTGTCCGCAGCAGGCTCACCGTCAGCAAGGCGGCGACCAGTTCCAACGGACGCAGCGGGCTGACGAACAGATGGCCGAGATTCCGGGAATACATTTCCTCAAAAAAAACCACCGACACGCCCAATTGCGCCCGGTACAGCACGTCCCACAGCAGCACCGCGCCAATCAAAAGCCCCGCGCCCTGCGCCACCCAGTCGCTCTGCCCGGCTAGGAAGCGGTTGATTAAGCCCCACAGGATCATCTGCACGGTGGGCCAGTACATCAATTCCAGCAGGCGCGGCCAGGAGCGGCGGAGCAGGTAGAGGTAGCGCGTCACCAGCGCGGCCACGCGATGCAGGCTATGAAGTAGGGGCATGGTCGTTATTCCAAGGGGCGGCGGGCGATGTCGATGAATACCTGTTCGAGTGTCTCCCGCCCGTATTTGCGCACCAAGCCCTCCGGCGTGTCCCGGTCCACCACGCGGCCTTGCTTGAGCATGACCACTTGGCCGCACAGCCGCTCCACCTCCTGCATGTTGTGGGAAGCCAGGAGCAGCGTGGCCCCGGTGCTACGCCGGTAGTCCTCCAGCCAGGTCCGCACCGTATCCGCCGACGCCGGGTCGAGGGAGGCCGTCGGTTCGTCCATCAGCAGCACCTCCGGCTCGTTCAGCAGCGCTTTCGCCAGCGACACACGGGTGCGCTGGCCCGCCGACAGGGAACCATAGTTGCGTTTCCATAGGGCTTGCAGGTCGAAAGTCTCGGCCAGTTGCCGCAAGCGCTGGGCGCGGCGGCGGACGCCATACAACCGGGCGTAGACATCCAGATTTTGTTCGACGGTCAGCCGGTGGGGCAGGTCCACGTAGGGCGAGGTGAAGTTCATCCGGGGCAGGGCGGCATAGCGGTTCCGCGCCATGTCCACACCCAGAATCCGAATGGTGCCGGAGGTCGGCAGCAGCAGGCCCAGCAGCATCGCCAGGGTGGTGGTCTTGCCCGCGCCGTTGCCGCCCAGCAGGGCGCAGCCGCTACCGGCGGGAACTTCGAAGGAAATGCCGTTCACGGCGGTGGATTCGCCGTAGCGTTTCACCAGTTGGCTGACTTCGATGGCGTATTTGCTCAAGGGATTGGCTTCCAAAAGCGAGGATTGAATTCGAAGCATACCCGCTTCCCGGTTCGTCGCCGATAGACCTTCCGGCGGGGCTTGGCGTTCGCTGGCAAGGTTTCCCGCTTTGCGACTAGAATCCCTTTATAAGCCAATGTTTCTAGGAGTGCAGCCATGAGTCGATTCAAACCCAAAGTTGTCGATACTCCCGCCGCCGACGGACAGCCCTTGTCCGTCACGGAGTCCTTGGAATCCACGGACGAATCCCGGATTGAGGGGGTTCCGCCGAATCCCGAAGCCGCCGCCGAGATCGAAGCCATCAGCCAGGAGCCGACGGCGCTCATCGTCGCCACCGCGCCCCATGGCGCCAACGAGGACAGCGACGAAGCCGCCTTGCCGCCCGCTTATCCGTACTCGAATCGGATGCGCCGCCGCGAGTACGAACGGAACAAGACGGAATTGCAGATCGAGTTGCTCAAGGTGCAAAGCTGGGTCAAGGAGACCGGGCAGCGGGTCATCGTCCTGTTCGAGGGCCGGGACGCGGCGGGGAAGGGCGGCACCATCAAGCGCTTCATGGAGCATCTCAACCCCCGTGGCGCACGGGTCGTGGCTTTGGAGAAACCCACCGAGACCGAGCGGGGCCAGTGGTATTTTCAGCGCTACGTGAGCCATTTTCCGACCGCCGGGGAAATGGTGTTTTTCGACCGCTCCTGGTACAACCGGGCCGGGGTGGAGCGGGTGATGGGCTTCTGCAAGCCGCTGGAATACCTGGAATTCCTGCGCCAGACGCCGCTGCTGGAGCGGATGCTGGTCAACAGCGGCATCCTGCTCTTCAAATACTGGTTCTCGGTGAGTCGTGACGAGCAGCTTCGCCGCTTCATTTCCCGCCGCGACGACCCGCTCAAGCATTGGAAGCTCAGCCCCATCGACATTAAATCGCTGGACCGTTGGGACGATTACACCGAGGCCAAGAAGGCCATGTTCTTCCACACCGACACCGCCGACGCGCCCTGGACGGTCATCAAGTCCGACGACAAGAAGCGGGCGCGGATCAACTGTATGCGGCACTTCCTGCATTCGCTGCCGTACCCGGACAAGAACCTGAAGGTCGCTGGCGAGCCGGATCATTTGCTGGTCGGTTCGGCCTCGCGGGTGTTGGAAATAGAGGAAAGGGTGCTGGATCAGTTTTGATGGCTGGTTGGCGCCATGGATGGCCCAACTGATCGAGTGGCAGGCAAATAGTGCCGCGAATCCAGGCAAATGTTTGGCTTTCGCAACCGTCCCGAATGGCGCGAAATACGCGCCGCATCCCGGACAGCTCAGGTAAGCCACTATGAAAACTAAAACGCCCATCGCCGCCGGTCCCACGCCTTGCCGGACGGAATTTCCAGATTTCAAACAGCCTTTGATGGCGCTCTCGTTGGTGGTCCTGCCCGGTCTGGCCGTCGCCGCCAACAGCCCGCCCGTGGCCGTGTCGGGCACGCTGACCACCTGGGAGGATGCCTCGAAAGCGATCACCCTCAACGCCAGCGACGCCAACCAAAATCCGCTGACGTTCAGCGTCGATGCCGCCTCCGCGCATGGTGGCACGGTGACATTGCAGGGGCGGCGAGCCATTTATACCCCGGCGACCAATTGGCGGGGCACCGATAGCTTCAGCTTCCGCGCCAACGACGGCCAAGCCGATTCCAATTCGGCGGTCATCACCGTCACCGTGAAACCCCTCAACGATCCGCCCACCGCCAGCCCCACCAGTGCCGTCACCGGACCGGGTGCGCCGGTGCTGATTCCCTTGAGCGGGGCCGATGTGGACGGCGACCCGGTGAGCTTCGCCGTCAAGACCCCGCCCGCCCATGGTCAGGCGCAAATTCTCGGCGGCACGGCCACCTACACGCCCCAGGCGGGTTATACCGGCCCGGACAGTTTCAGCTTCACCGCCTACGACGGCAAACTGCGCTCCCACCCGGCCACCGTCGGCCTCGATGTGCAGGCGTCGGCCTGTTCGGCCTGGACCAATCCCGCCACCTGGGGCGGCGCGGTGCCCGCGCCCGGCGCGGATTTGACCATCGCCGCCGGGCAGTGCGTGACCCTCGCCGGCAGCCCGCCGGAAATGGGCGGACTCACCATCCAGGGCCGCTTGGAATTCGCCGAGGCGGACATCGAACTGCGGGCCAAATGGATTTTGCTGGACCAGGGCGAACTGCACATCGGCAGCGCCGAACAGTCGTTCCAGCATCACGCCACGCTGACCCTGACCGACACGGACGCCGCCGCCAACCTCGGCGGCATGGGCACCCGTGGCCTGCTGGTGATGAATGGCGTTTTGGAACTGCACGGGGTGGCCCCGAGCGTCATATGGACCAAGATCAACCAGCACGCCCCCGCCAACGCCACCCAGCTCAGCTTGGAACAGGCGGTGGATTGGCAGGTGGGCGACGAGATCATCGTCGGGCCGACCGATTTCTACAGCCGCTCGGAAACCGAGCTGCATCAAGTCGCGGGGCTGGCCGGGCAGACCTTGAACTTGCAGAACCCGCTCACCGCCTCCCGCTGGGGGCTGCTGCAATACGCCACGCCCACCGGCCTGAGCCTGAGCGACGCCACGCTGGCGACGCCGCCCGCCGATCCCGCCTCGGGCAACACGCCCCTGGTGCTGGACGAGCGGGCCGAAGTGGCCAACCTCACCCGCCACATCGTCATCCAAGCCCCCGATGACACCCTGTGGCAGACGGCGGGCTTTGGGGCGCATCTGATGATCATGGGGCAGGACTCCCACGCCCATATCGACGGCGTGGAATTCCGCCGGGTCGGCCAGCGCGGCATCCTGGGCCGCTATCCCTACCACAGCCACCGCCGCAGCTATGTGGCGGGCGGGGCGGCGGTGGGCGACGTGACCGGGGATTACCTCCGCAATTCCAGCCTCCACCAGTCCACCAACCGCTGCATCACCATCCACGCCACCAACGGCCTGACGGTGCAGAACAATGTCTGCTACGACATCCAGGGCCATGGCGTCTTCTTCGAGGACGCGGTGGAGCGGCGCAATTTGGTGGAAGGCAATCTGATCATGCACGTCCGCAACCCGCCATTGCCCCCCGAGCAAGCCTTGAAGCTGCACGAACTGGCCGACTATCCGGGCCTGCGGAGCGGTTCCAGCGGGCTGTGGGTCAGCAACCCGGACAACACGGTGCGTAACAACGTCGCCGCCGACGCGCAAGGCTTCGGCCTGTGGATGGCCTTCCCACAACACCCGGTGGGGGCGAGCGCCGATGTCGCGCTGATTCCCCGCTTCATGCGCTTCGGCAATTTCGACGACAACACCACCCACTCCAACGCCAACGAAGGCACCATGTTCGACGAGTCGGAAACCGATGACCTGGGCAATTTGCAGATGCTGCAATATTTCTCGACCACCGCCGACGGGCTGGCTAACTTTAACTGGCCCATCGACCCGAATTTGCACCGCTTCAGCTTCAAGGGTCTCAAGACCTGGAAGAACGGCGTCAGCGGCCTGTGGAACCGGGTGACGTATGCGGACTACAGCGAGTTCGTGTCCGCCGACAACCACGGGCGCTATTTCGCCGGGGCGGGCGCGGGCGGTGTCATCACCCGGTCGTTGGTGGTGGGCACCAGTCTCAATAACCCCACCGAGCGCCCGTTCCGGGACTGGTATGGCGCGGAGGTGGCGTTCGCCAGTTACCACAGCGGCTTCGACATTCACCACAACATCGCCATGCACTTCCCGCTGAACACCGCCTATCCCAACGTCGGCGGCGGTCGCAGCGGGGTGTTCGACACCTCCGACTATTACCTCCGCCCGGTGGAGAAGGGGCAAATCCGCAACGTCAACAACCTCATCATCGACAGCCATCCCGGCTTCCGGGCCGTGGCCGAATTCCCCCATTACAAGCTGGCGGGGGCGCTGTGGGATCCGCAAGGGGTGTGGGGTCCGGCCAATAATTGGAGCGTCTACGACCTGCCGTTCTTCACCCACAATGCCCAATGCCAGCCCGGCAGCGCGGCGGGCGGGGCCAGTTGCGACGGCGATTATTACGGCGCGCAGTTCTTCGTGGTGAACCGGCAGGGCGAGCCTTACGACGCCCAGATGGAGATCGACGTCAGCCGCTATGGCGAGGCCGCCCCCCATCCGCTGGTGGATACCTGGCATATCAACAGCGGCGTGGGGCAATCGCCCTTCCCCAACATGCGCCATTTCGCGGCCCGCGACGGCGGCCTGTTCCTGCTGGATTTTCCGGGGTACGTCTCGCCCGAAGTGGTGAACGTGCGGGATGTGAGTTTCCAGGTGGAGAACATGCTCACCCAGGACAGCACGGTGGTCGTTGGGGTGCGGTTCTCGGGGGCGCTGCCGGTGCGGGTCGCGGCGACCACGTATAACCCCAACGGCCTCACCAATGTGGATTGCGTCCCCAGCACCGTGTACTGCCGTTCTTATCAGGCGGTGGAGTCGCTGGCGGCGGTCATCGCCTCGCCGGGCGAGACCTTCTGGCAGGACACCGAGAATCAGGTGGTCTGGATGAAGCTTCGCGGTGGCCTGGAGGATTCCTACGTCGCCCCGGAAGACCTGCTGCCGTTCAGCGAGGCCACGATGTATGAGGCGATCAATCTGCGGATACAGCAGATTCCCGCCCATGTCCCGCCCGCCAATTAACTGGCCCGCCGCAGGCCGGGCTTAAGCCCGGCCTGCGAGGCATCCAAATGATTATAAAGAGGATTTCTCCATGAACACAGCGCATCGCCGCCACTGGTCCGCCTTGCCGCTGGCGGGCTTGCTTTTGAATTTTTCCGCCCCGGTAGCCGCCGACCTAATCAGCCATCCCGGCGGGATGGTCTACGACACCGGCCTCGGCGTCACTTGGTTGCAAGACGCCAACGCCTTCTTCACGGCGGCGGAAACCAACCCCAGCCTAGTCGCCGACATCATCGCCGCTAATGGGGGCGTCATCCACGACACCCCGAATAATTACGATACTCCCGCCGACGGCGGCGCTTACACGCTCAGTGCCGGGGACTTCAATACCGCCACCGGCCATATGAGTTGGTGGGGCGCGCAAGCCTGGGTGGGCTATCTCAATAGCGTCAATCACCAGGGCTACAACGACTGGCGGCTACCCAGTGCCGATCCCGTGGCGGATGTCGGGTATGGCAATACCAGCGAGTTGGGGCATTTGTTTTATGACGAATTGGGCGGGGTGTCCGACCAGCCCATCGACGCCACCCATAATGGCAATTACAGCCTGTTGAGCAACGTCGAGTCCTATGTCTATTGGTTCGCCACGGAGAATGCCGCTTATCCCGGCGAATCTTGGGTGTTCGACACCTCTATCGGCTATCAAGACGGCTATGTGAAGGTCAGCCAGTTCGGCGCATGGGTCGTGCGTACCGGCGATGTCGCCGCTGTGCCGCTTCCGGCGACGGTGTGGCTATTTGGCAGTGCGCTGACTGGGCTGTGTGTGGTGCGGCGGCGCGGGCGACTTGGTGCTTGAGTCCCGCCGATGCTTATGAGGAATGTGATGCTGAGCCGGGTAGCGGCAGGCATGAGTACATGCCCGACCTACATAATTTCATAATCCAGCCACATCATCTCGTAGCGGGAATTTTTCGAGGTCGTGATGGCAATCGAGACGGATGCAGACTTATTCGACTTGGCGCGGGAAGCGGGCACCGCCTTGACGGCGGCGGGCCTGATGCTAATCACGGCGGAATCCTGCACCGGCGGCTGGATCGCCCAGTGCGTGACCGACATCGCGGGCAGTTCCGGCTGGTTCGACCGGGGCTTCGTGGTCTACAGCAACGCGGCGAAAATCGAACTGCTGGGCGTAAGCCCCGCCATCATCGACGCCCACGGCGCGGCCAGCGAAGCCACCGTGCGGGCCATGGTTGCGGGGGCATTGCGGGAAGACCGGGCGCGGCTGGCCGTCGCGGTGAGCGGCATCGCCGGACCCTCCGGCGGCACGTCCGACAAGCCGGTGGGCACGGTGTGGCTGGCCTGGCAAAGGCAAGGCAGCGAATGCCGCACGCGCATGGAATGCTTCAATGGCGACCGCCCGGCGGTGCGGCGGCAGGCGGTGGCGGTAGCCTTGCGGGGCGTGGTCGATGCCTGCCGCGAGTGAGAAAACATCGGCCCGCCTGTTCTTCGCGCTGTGGCCCGACGACGCGGTGCGCTCGCGGTTGATTGGCGTCGTGGATTCGCTCCGGCGGACGGTCGGCGGCAACTGGGTGAGGCCGGACAATTGGCACATCACATTGGCCTTCCTGGGCGAAGTGGACGCCGCCCGCTGGCCCGAACTCCACCGCCTCGGCACCGAAACGGTGGGGCAGAGCTTCACCCTAGAACTCGACCGTATGCAATTCTGGCCGCGCAACGGCATCGTCTGTCTTGCGTCTCGCGAGACTCCCCCGGCTCTGGCGGGATTGGCGGCGGATTTGGGGAAGCGGCTGCGCGGCGCGGGCTTCGCCATCGAGTCGCGGTCTTATAAAGCCCATCTGACCTTGGCGCGAAAGGGCCAATCCGACCGGGCTTCGCGGCCACTCGACGAGCCCGTGATTTGGAATCCCCACTCTTTTTGCCTGATGGAATCCCGGCTGGATCGGGATGGCCCCATCTATATCCAGCACGAATCCTGGCCTCTGCCAGTCCCCAAGGCTATCGCCGCCGGGGCGTCTATGACATAATTACCCAATCTTTTACAAAGACTTATTGAAAATCAAGCGGATGGACGAGAACAAACGGAAAGCTTTGGGCGCGGCGCTCACGCAGATCGAAAAGCAGTTCGGCAAGGGTTCCGTCATGCGGATGGGCGACATGCCCTCGGTGCGGGATATTGATGTGGTTCCCACGGGTTCCTTAACGCTGGACATTGCCCTTGGCTGCGGTGGCCTGCCCCGTGGTCGCGTCGTCGAGATTTACGGCCCGGAATCCTCGGGCAAAACCACCCTGACCCTGGAGGTCATCGCCCAGGTGCAAAAGCTGGGGGGCGTGGCCGCGTTCATCGACGCCGAACACGCGCTGGATCCGACCTACGCCGAGAAAATCGGCGTCAATCTGGATGAACTGTTGGTCTCCCAGCCCGATACCGGCGAGCAAGCGCTGGAAATCGCCGACATGCTGGTGCGTTCCGGCGGTGTGGACATTGTCGTGGTGGACTCGGTGGCGGCGCTGACGCCCAAGGCGGAAATCGAAGGCGAAATGGGTGATGCTCATGTGGGCTTACAGGCCCGCCTGATGTCCCAAGCGCTGCGTAAGCTCACCGCCAATATCAAGCGCTCCAACACCATCGTCATCTTCATCAACCAGATTCGCATGAAGATCGGCGTCATGTTCGGCAGCCCCGAAACCACCACGGGCGGCAACGCGCTTAAGTTCTACGCCTCGATCCGGCTGGATATTCGCCGGCTCGGTGCCATCAAGAACGGCGACGAAATAGTCGGCAACGAGACCCGCGTGAAGGTGGTCAAGAACAAACTGGCTCCGCCGTTCCGCAATGCCGATTTCGAAATCCTCTACGGTGAGGGCGTATCCCATGAGGGCGAGTTGATCGACCTGGGCGTGGCCCACGACATCATCCAGAAATCCGGCTCTTGGTACAGCTATGGCGGCGAGCGCATCGGCCAAGGCAAGGACAATGTGCGGAAATTATTGAAGGAGCGGCCCGAGATGGCCGACGCCATTGAAGTGAAGGTCCGCGAAAAAGCCCTCGCCGGATTATCGGGGTCAGCCCGCAACGCGACAGCGGACGACGCGGTTGAGGAGGCCGAGTTCTGAGTGAATCCCCCGACGTGCGGCGGGCCGTGGAGACGGCCTGCCTGCGTTATCTGTCCCGCCGCGAATATGGCCGCGACGAATTGCGGCGCAAACTGCTGGCGAAAGCTTTCCCCGAAGCCCTGATTGATGAAGTCCTGGCGGATTTAATCCGCGAGGGGCTGCAAAGCGATGCCCGTTTTGCGGAAGTTTTTGCCCGCGACCGCGTGCAAAAGGGCTGTGGCCCTTATCGGATCAACCGCGAATTGCGGGAGCGTGGGATTGAAAGCGGGGATGGCCCTGATTTGGCGGAGACTGATTGGGATAGTCTCATTGAAAAGGTTTACGTAAAACGCTTCGGGGAGTCTACCCCCGAGTCGTTGCCCGAGCGGGCGGCGCGGGAGCGCTTCCTGGTTGGGCGGGGCTTCGGGCGGGATCACATCCGCCGACTGTTCCGCCGCCTGCGTGAAGGGCGGAAAAATGGTGGCTGGAATGTCTAACAAGCCGTTCATGCTTCGATATTTCAGTACGAACGGCTTGTTAGACATTCCCCTTTGTAGGGGAAGCGCTCCTGGTGCTGTTCGCCCTGAGGTATCGAAGGGTGAGCGGGGCCAGGAACGCTCAACCGCCGCTTTGAAATGAATGACTAAGCAAGAACAACACACTGACGGCACCGCTATGACCAGTTCGGAATTGCGCTTCTTATTCTTGAAATTCTTCGAGGAACGGGGCCACGCGATTGTTTCCTCCAGCCCGTTGATTCCCGCCAACGACCCGACGCTGTTGTTCACCAACGCCGGGATGGTGCAATTCAAGGACGTGTTCCTAGGCCGGGACGAACGCCCCTATGTGCGGGCCGCGTCCTCGCAGCGCTGCGTCCGGGCGGGCGGCAAGCACAACGATCTGGAAAACGTCGGCTATACCGCTCGTCATCACACCTTCTTCGAGATGCTGGGTAATTTCAGCTTCGGCGATTACTTCAAGCGCGACGCCATCCGTTACGCCTGGGAATTCCTGACCGGGGTACTTGCCATCCCGCCGCAGCGCTTGTGGATCACGGTCTACGATCAGGACCAGGAAGCCGCTGACATTTGGCTGAACGATGTGGGCATCGACCCGAACCGCTTCTCCCGCATCGGCACCAAGGACAATTTCTGGAGCATGGGCGACACTGGCCCCTGCGGTCCCTGCACCGAAATTTTCTACGACCACGGCGCACACATCCCCGGCGGTCCGCCCGGTTCGCCCGATGAAGACGGCGACCGCTACATCGAGATTTGGAATCTTGTGTTCATGCAGTACGACCGCTCGGCGGACGGCACGCTGATGCCATTGCCCAAGCCTTCGGTGGATACTGGCATGGGTTTGGAGCGCATCGCGGCGGTGGCGCAGGGCGTTCATAGCAATTACGACATCGATCTGTTCTGCACCCTGGTGCGGGCGGCGGCGGATTTGGCCGGTCTCGACGGTACCGACAATAGCTCGTTGCGGGTATTGGCCGACCACATCCGTTCCTGTGCGTTCCTGATTACCGATGGCGTGCTGCCCTCCAACGAGGGGCGCGGCTATGTGCTGCGGCGCATCATCCGCCGGGCCGTTCGCCACGGCTACAAGCTGGGCATCCGGGACGCCTTCTTCCACAAGCTGGTGGCCCCACTCTGCCAGGAAATGGGCGCGGCCTATCCCGAGTTGGCGGCGGCGCGGCCCATGGTCGAGCAAGTGCTACGCAAGGAAGAGGAGCGCTTCGCCGAGACCTTGGAACAAGGCATGAAGATTCTGGAGTCCCACCTCAAGGGCTTGAGCGGCGGCACCATTCCCGGCGAAACCGTGTTCCAGCTTTACGATACCTACGGCTTCCCGGTCGATCTGACCGCCGACATCGCCCGCGAGCATGGACTGGTGCCGGACTTGGCTGGTTTCGAAACCGCCATGACGGCCCAGCGGGAGCGGGCACGCGCCGCCAGTCATTTCGCCGTCGATTACTCCAATGACGTGCAGTTGGACGTGCATTGCGAGTTCACCGGCTACAGTCACACAACCGACGAGTCGTCCATCGTGGCCTTGCTCAAGGACGGCCAGGCCGTCGAGCAATTGGGCGAAGGTGACGAAGGCGTCGTGATTCTGGCGAAAACGCCGTTCTACGGTGAATCCGGCGGTCAGGCCGGGGACCGGGGCGTGCTGCGTTCGGGCGATGCGTTGTTTGAAGTGCGCGACACCCAAAAGCAGGGCGGCGCGGTGTTCATGCACATTGGTCGGGTGGTCCGGGGCGCGTTCGCTACCGGCGCCGAATGCTTGGCAGACGTCGATGGCGAAGCCCGCAACGCCACCGCGTTGAATCACTCCGCGACCCACTTGCTGCACGCGGCCTTGCGGCGGATTCTCGGTGAGCATGTGGCGCAGAAAGGTTCGTTGGTCAACACGCAGCGGCTACGCTTCGACTTTTCTCATTTCGAACCGATCAACCCGGAGCAACTGGAAACCATCGAACGCTTGGTGAATCAGCAAATCCGCGTCAACAGTCCGGTTTACGCGGATGTCATGGCGAAGGATGAGGCCATGAAGGCCGGCGCCATGGCTTTGTTCGGCGAGAAATACGGCGACGAGGTGCGGGTGCTACGCATCGGCGATTTCTCCACCGAGTTGTGCGGCGGCACCCATATCGAGCGGGCGGGTGACATCGGCCTGTTCAAGATCGTCAGCGAATCCGGCGTGGCGGCGGGCGTGCGGCGCATCGAGGCGTTGACCGGCGAAGCCGCCTACGATTGGATTAAATCCGGCGAACGGTTGGTGCAGTCCTTGGGCGAGCGGGTCAAAGCCGGACGCGACGGGCTGGAGGACAAGGTTCAGCAATTGCTCGACCGCAACCGCGCCCTGGAAAAAGAGCTGGACCGGCTCAAGGGCAAGCTCGCCAGCGCGTCCGGCGACGATCTGGCCTCGCAGGCGGTCGAAATTGGCGGCGTGAAAGTATTGGCGGCCAAGATCGAGGAAACCGACGCCAAGGGCTTGCGCGATTTGGTCGATCAACTCAGGAACAAGCTGGGCAGCGCGGCCATTGTGCTGGGTACGGTGAAGGACGGCAAAGTCAGCCTGATTGCGGGCGTGACCCCGGATCAAACCAGTCGCATCAAGGCGGGCGAGTTGGTCAATGCGGTGGCTACCCAGGTCGGCGGTAAAGGTGGCGGTCGACCCGATTTGGCCCAAGCGGGCGGCACGGACCCCTCCAAATTAGAAGCGGCATTGCACAGCGTGCCGGATTGGGTGCGGCAGCGCACGGCGTAATTTTGAAAGCAGCAAGACGAAAAGATGGCCCTATACGTACATAAATACGGCGGCACCTCGGTCGGCAACGTCGAGCGTATCAAGCATGTCGCCGATAATGTGGTTAAAGCCCGGCAACGCGGCGAGGATGTGGTGGTGGTCGTGTCCGCCATGAGCGGGGAGACCAACCGCTTGGTGGCGCTGGCCCATGAGGCCCAGGAGCGGCCCGATCCCCGCGAGTTGGATGTGTTGATGTCCACCGGCGAGCAAGTGACCATTGCCCTGTTGGCAATGGCGCTACGGCAACGCGGCTTCGAGGCATGTTCTTACACCGGCGGACAGGTTCGGATCATTACGGATCGCGCCCACACCAAGGCGCGTATTCAGAACATCGACACCGACCGCATCCGGGGTGAACTCGCCGCCGGTAAGGTCGTGGTGGTGGCCGGATTCCAAGGCATTACCGAGGGCGGCGACATTACGACGCTGGGGCGGGGTGGCTCCGACACGACGGCGGTGGCGCTGGCGGCGGCGCTCAAGGCGGATGAATGCTTGATCTACACCGATGTGGACGGCGTCTATACCACCGACCCGCGCATCGAACCGAAGGCCCGCCGCTTGGTCCGGATTACCTTTGAGGAAATGCTGGAAATGGCCAGCCTCGGTTCCAAGGTTTTGCAGATTCGCTCGGTGGAGTTCGCGGGCAAGTACAATGTTCCCCTGCGGGTGCTTTCCAGCTTCAAGGAAGGTGTCGGCACATTGATTAGTTACGAGGAAGATAGTGTGGAAAAGCCATTGATTTCCGGTATCGCGTTCAATCGCGACGAGGCCAAGCTGACGGTTCTGGGTGTGCCGGATCGGCCTGGAATCGCTCACAAGATTCTTGGAGCCATCGCGGGTGCCAATATCGAAGTGGACATGATCGTGCAGAATGTCGGCCAGGATGCCACCACCGATTTCACGTTCACAGTGAACCGCGCTGAATATAGGAAGGCTTTGGAGATTTTGAACGGTGTTTGCGCCGAACTGGGCGCTCGTGAAGTGATTGGTAACGCCGCTATCGTCAAGGTATCGCTGGTGGGCGTTGGGATGCGGTCTCATGCTGGCATCGCGGCTAGGATGTTTGAGGCCCTGGCGAAGGAGGCCATCAATATCCAAATGATTTCGACCTCGGAAATCAAGGTTTCGGTGGTTTTGAATGAGAAATATTTGGAGCTGGCGGTGCGTACATTGCACGAGGCTTTCCATCTCGACAAGGCACCGGATGAAGGCGAATAAAATTTTCCTAGGAATGGGGTGAAGGTGATATAATGCGCGGCTCGTATGGCGTCTCTAGATTGGATTGGCGCTACGGCGGACACCGCGTTACTTCTCGATAGGTTTGCGAGCCCAGAAAGGAAGGATTTATGTTGATATTGACTCGTAGGGTCGGCGAGACTCTAATGATTGGGGATGATGTAACAGTTACCGTGTTAGGGGTTAAAGGTAACCAGGTTCGTATCGGGGTGAACGCGCCAAAAGAGGTTTCTGTGCATCGGGAAGAAATCTACGAGCGGATCAAGCGGGAGCAGCAAATCCAACCCAGCGAAAAAACTGCTGAGTCTGCGGATTAAGTCGTTTATAATCGGAGTTGTTTCGGAGAGATGGCCGAGAGGCTGAAGGCGCTCCCCTGCTAAGGGAGTATAGGGCTTAAAACTCTATCGAGGGTTCGAATCCCTCTCTCTCCGCCATCCGAACATCTGTTCGGGTGGTCAAAGGTAGCCTTAATAAAGTTGTTCTAGCCCGCCAAAATTAGGGGAATAACTTGGTTCCCCTTGCTGTCCTAATCCGATTGTCAAAGCTGTTGTTTGCTGATAGCCAGGATTCTTAATTCTGTCCCAGTCGGCTAGGCTTAAAGCATGGCCGTATCATAATATTGATCGAGGAATATTGATGGTCACTATTCGTTTGTCCCGTGGCGGTGCCAAAAAGCGCCCCTTTTATCATGTGGTCGTTACTGATAGCCGCTCCAAGAGAGATGGCCGCTATATCGAGCGGGTCGGTTTTTTCAATCCGATTGCTTCGGGTAAAGCTGAGCGGCTGTTGTTGAATGAAGAGCGGATTCAATACTGGTTGGGACACGGCGCTCAAACCACTGATCGGGTCCATAGCCTAATTAAAGAGTTTAGCAAGCGCCCCACCGCGCCAGTCGCAGCTTAAGACAGACGGGTGTTCCTGCTGCGTGTCTCGATTTGTCACAGCCGGTGAAATTTTAGGGGCGTATGGCGTGAAAGGCTGGGTAAAAGTCCAGTCGCACACAGAACCCCCTGAGAACATTCTAAGATATTCCCCTTGGATTCTTGACCAGGAAAATCAGGGCAAGGAGTATCGAGTAATTGATGGAAAGCGGCATGGCAATGTGGTGATAGCCCGATTAGAGGGCGTTGCCGATAGAGATCAAGCCGCTTTGTTGCAACGGCAGATAGTTTCGGTTTCCAGAAATCAGTTCGCGCCGCTGAAACGGGGCCAATACTATTGGGCTGACTTGATTGGCCTAGAAGTCCGAACCGTGGACGGAGTCGTATTAGGTGACGTGGCGGACATGATGGAAACTGGCGCTAACGATGTCATGGAAGTACACGGCGACCATGAGCGTCTAATTCCATTCGTCATTGGCGAGTTCGTCAAAGAAGTGCAGATCGACGAGGGATTCATAATCGTCGATTGGGATCCCGAGTTTTAGGGAATTAGTCGGGTGCGTTTCGATGTCGTCACCCTGTTTCCTGAGATGGTGGAAAGTGCCGCAAGGCATGGCGTTACCGGACGGGCAATAGAGCGAGAAATCGTCAGTTTGCGCTGTTGGAACCCACGCGATTTTACCCGCGACCGGCATCGAACTGTAGATGACCGTCCCTTTGGGGGCGGGCCGGGCATGGTGATGAAAGTGGCACCACTGCGGGATACCATCCGAGCCGCACGATCCGATTCGGACTTGTCGGCTAAGGCGATTTATTTGAGTCCGCAGGGTCAGCTGCTCGATCAAAAAGCGATAAGCCGTTTTTCCTCGTGTCCACGCTTGATTCTGGTCGCGGGAAGATACGAAGGCATTGATGAGCGTCTGATTGAGACCGAAATCGACGAAGAGTGGTCCATCGGCGATTACGTGTTAAGTGGTGGAGAATTGGCGGTTTTGGTGCTGTTTGACGCCGTGGCCCGATTGTTGCCGGGTGTGCTGGGTCACACCGAGTCGGCTGTTCAGGATTCGCATGTAGCCGGTTTGCTGGATTGTCCGCACTACACCCGCCCCGAAGAAGTGGATGGCAAAGGTGTGCCAAGTATCCTGCAATCAGGCAATCATGCCGCCATCGCTCGTTGGCGCTTGAAGCAGTCCTTGGGTCGAACTTGGCTTAGGCGACCGGATTTGTTGGCGAAGCTTCAACTTGATGCTGGGCAGCAAGCGTTGCTTGAAGAATTCCAAAAAGAGTTTTCTGTCGGAAAGAATTGAGAAAAGGTAATCAGCAATGTCGAACATCATTCAACAACTTGAAGCGGAATGGATGAGCCACAAAACGATTCCGTCCTTTGGCCCGGGCGACACCGTAGTGGTTCAGGTAAAGGTAAAGGAAGGTAATCGCGAGCGCTTGCAGGCCTATGAAGGCGTGGTTATCGCCAAGCGCAACCGTGGCTACAACTCCGCTTTCACCGTGCGGAAAATCTCCAATGGCGAGGGCGTGGAGCGCGTGTTCCAGACCTACAGCCCGCAGGTTCAGGAGATCGTGGTGAAGCGCCGTGGCGATGTGCGCCGCGCCAAGCTTTACTATCTGCGTGATCGCACCGGCAAGGCGGCCCGCATCAAAGAGAAAATCTAATCGGGATGCGGCGCGGCAGGCCGCTATCGGATAGAACTTCGCAACGGGCAGCCTCGGCTGCCCGTTGTGCGTCTCCGGGATAGAGATTTGTTGGTATGTCAGCATCCGCGATGGATAAAGAGACTGAACCCCGGAATACAGGCTTGATTGCCGCCCCTTTTGGCGGATTGCGACTGCTCGTCGAGGGTGATGAGTTGGTCGCCATGGAATTCGAGTCGGAATTCACTAGCGAAACGGTCCCCGCCAACCCGATTCTTGAAATGGCGGCATATCAATTGGCCCGCTACTTCAAAGACCCGCGCACAGAATTCTCGCTGCCATTGCGGCTAACGGGCACGGACTATACCCGCCGGGTCTGGAGCGCCCTCGTCCAAATCCCCCCAGGCATGGCCGAAACTTACGGCGCTCTTGCTAAAAAGCTAAGCAGCGGTCCCCGCGCTATCGCGGCGGCGTGCCGCGCCAACGCTTTCCCCATCATCATTCCTTGCCACCGCGTGGTGTCCGCGACAGGATTGGGCGGCTACAGCGGACAAATCGCCGGGCCCATGCTCGACATCAAGCACTGGCTGCTAAACCATGAAGGCTACCGGCTCGACTGAACCAGACGCCAGCGCGGCGGATTCGGACTTGATCCGGCGGTTCACCGACGCGCTGTGGATCGAGGAGGGCTTAAGCGAAAATACCCAAAAGGCTTACGGCAGCGACCTCGCCCACTTCGCCGCGTGGCTCGCCGTCCGCCAGGCCACGTTGACCGATGTGGATTCCGGCATGATCGAAGCCTACCTCGCCGAGAAATACCGCCGCAAAGCCAGCGGGCGCAGCACCGCCCGTTTGCTGTCTAGTCTTCGCAAGTTCTATCTTTTCCTGATTCGGGAAGGCTATTTGGAGGAAGATCCCACGCTGGTGATCGAACCGCCGCAGATAGGCCGACCGCTGCCGAAAACCCTGACCGAAGGCGACGTGGAAGCGCTGCTCAATGCGCCGGATGCGGATGATCCCCTGGGCTGCCGTGACCGGGCCATGCTGGAACTCCTTTACGCCACGGGCCTCAGGGTGAGCGAACTGGTGAGCCTGCGTCTGGACCAGATCAATCTGCGCCAAGGCGTGGTGCGGGTGGTGGGCAAAGGCCGCAAAGACCGCTTGGTGCCCTTGGGCGAAGAAGCCGAAGAATGGCTAGGCCATTATTTCAGGCTGGCCCGGCCCGTCATCCTGAGGGGGCGGCACAGCGATGATTTGTTCGTCACCGAGCGGGGCGCGGCCATGACCCGGCAAGCATTCTGGTATCTTATCAAGCGCCACGCCTTACAGGCCGGGGTACGCAAGCCCCTGTCGCCCCACACCTTGCGCCATGCCTTCGCGACCCATTTGCTTAACCACGGCGCCGACCTCCGGGTGGTGCAGATGTTATTAGGGCATAGCGATTTGTCCAGCACTCAGATATATACTCACGTCGCCCAAGAACGCCTCAAGGATTTGCACGCCCGCTGCCATCCACGCGGCTGACCTCAACCCGTTATTTTTCTCGCAAGCATCGTCATGATTCATCCCACCGCTTACATTGCCCCGGCGGCCGAACTGGGCGCGAACGTCACCGTCGGCCCCTTCGCCGTGATCGAGGGACCGTGCCGGATCGACGAGGGCTGCCAGGTCGGCGCCCATGCCGTGATCCATCCTTATGTGCGGATGGGCAAGGACAACCAAGTGCATCCCCACGCGGTGCTGGGTGGTTTGCCGCAGGATTTGGGGTTCGACCCCGCCACCGAAACCTGGCTGGAGATTGGCGACGGCAACGTGTTCCGCGAGGGCGTCACCCTTAACCGCGCCACCAAGCCGGGTCAATCCACCCGCCTCGGCTCCCACAATTACCTGATGAACAACAGCCACGTCGGCCATGATTGCGCCCTGGGCGACCGCAACATCTTCGCCAGCGGTGCCACCTTGGGCGGGCATGTTCAGGTCGGCGACCGGGTGTTCTTCGGTGGCGGCGTCATGGTTCATCAATTCTGCCGCATCGGCAGCCTCGCCATCCTGCAAGGTTTGGCGGGCATCAATAAGGATGTGATCCCGTACACTCTGGTGGGCGGTCGGCCCGGCAAACACTACCGCTTAAACTTGGTGGGAATGCGCCGGGCGGGCATCGACGGCGAGCGCCTGAAAGCCGTTTCGGCGGCCTATCGACGCCTGCGGAATAAGCAAAGCCTGGACGATCTACCCGACACGCCGGAATTGGCCTATCTGCGCGGGTGGCTGGCGGCGGGATCCAAGCGGGGTGGCAATCTGGGCTTCATTGAGGCCCGTGGCCGCGACGAAGACTGAGCCGGGGCTGGAGAAAACGTTTCATTTGATCGCCCTCACCCCAACCCTCTCCCAGGGGGAGAGGGGGCAAGATGTTCAGTTTGTGGCTGAACGCAGTATATACATACCCCTTTTCCTGCCGGAGATTAAGACATGAAACCATTGCGCTGCGCGGTCATCGGGGTTGGCTATTTGGGCAAGTTCCACGCGGAGAAATACGCGGCCCTACCTGACTGCGAATTGGTGGCGGTCGCGGACCCGGACGCTAGCGCGGCCCAAGCCGTCGCGGCGAAGACCGGTGCCCGCGCCATCGCCGATTATCGGGAGCTGCTCGGGCGGGTGGACGCGGTCAGCATCGTCGTGCCCACCAGCCTGCACCATCAGGTGGCGAAGGATTTTCTGTTGGCGGGCGCCCATGTCCTGGTGGAAAAGCCCATCACCGTGACGGTGGAAGAGGCCGACGAACTCATCGACATCGCCAAGCGCGGCCAGCTCGTGTTGATGGTCGGCCATTTGGAGCGCTTCAACGCGGCGGTGCTGGGACTCGATTTGAGCGAGGACAAGCCCATCTTCATCGAATCCCACCGGCTCGCCCCCTTCAAGCCCCGCGCCAACGATGTCAGTGTGGTGCTGGACCTGATGATCCACGACATCGACATCATTCTCGACCTCATGGATTGCGAATTGGAGCGCATCGACGCCAAGGGCGTGCCGGTCCTGACCAGCGACATCGACATCGCCAACGCCCGCCTCGCCTTCAAGAACGGCAACGTCGCCAACGTGACCGCCAGCCGGGTGAGCCTCAAGGTCGAGCGCAAGATGCGGATGTTCATGCCCAACTGCTATGTGTCGGTGGATTTCCAGAATCGGGCGCTGACCCGCCACCGCAGGGGCCAGGGCGAAATGTTCCCCGGCATTCCTGAGATTCTCAGCGAGGAATCCGTGTTCGAGAACGGCGACGCCTTGCTGGAAGAAATCCGTCACTTTGTCGCCTGTGTCCGCGAAGGTCGAGAGCCGTTGGTTTCCGGCCAGGCGGGTCGGCGGGCGCTGGCGACGGCTATCGAAATCACCCGCTTGTTGAAAGCCGGTTAGAGTGGTGCCTGTGTGGTGAATGAATCCGAGACCAGTCGGCGGCAGAAGACGCTGAAACCCATTTGGCGGGGCAGGCCGGTGGAAGTCGAATTCGGCTATCAGCGCCGGGACGGCAAGAAGTCGTTCCGCCGGGTGTTGCTGAGCAAAGTGCTGGAGGACGATAGCGAGCGCTTGTTTCTGCTTGGGTTTTGCAGCAAGCGGCAGCGGGATCGGGTTTTCTCGATGGAAGGACTCACCACCAATATCCGGTTCCATGGCGAAAACTATAGTCCCGAAGAATTCGTTTCCGAGATGCTGATCGGCGGGAAAGCAGCGTTCGTAATAAAGGAAGATGCCGCCGAGAGTTCGGAGTGGTCGTGGCCCATGCTGGCGGTGGCGGCAACCGTGGTTTTGATGGCCTTAGGGGGCGGGGGCTATTGGTATTTTGGTATGCGTGGCGCGGCGTCGTCACCCGAACCCGGGGCGGGATTAACGGCTTCCACGCCGGAGTCCAATGCCTCGCCGCCGCCCTCGGCCATGGATACGGTGGAAACCCGTATTCCGGTGGTTGACGACAGCACGGTAAACGATTTCATTTACCGATTTGCCCTGGATTATACCGATTTGGGCACGAAGCTTTTGCAAGGCTATTACCGATTTGAAAAAAACCATGATTTTGATGGTTTCGAGACATTTAAAACCATGGAATGGCTCCCGGAGTATCAAGCCAAGCAGATGTATTATAACGCGGTACAGGAAAGGAATTGGGAGTATATGTTCTATCATGGCCTGACCCAGTTGACCACGGATTTCTTGGAAATGATTCCGTCCTCAAACGATTTGTGGTTTGTCCTGAAAAATCTCGACGACGCCAAGCTGGCGGTCGTACGCAACCGATTCTTGCGGGTGAAAAGCACGCTGGAGGAGCTGGATAAGAAACGCAACCTAAACCTCGGCCAAGTGCTTGGCGATTTTCAGGTGCGTTGACCTTTGATGGTTGTCATAGATACCGATACCCCAGGTGGTAAAGCGATTTTGCTCCCTCTCCCTACGGGAGAGGGCTGGGGTGAGTACGATCAAACACCGCTTTCCTTCCACCGCTATCTATATTCACGTAGGGTGGGTATTTATCCGCACCCGCCGGACTTTCCACCGCCTTATGAATCGGTGGACATACTTACCCGCTTACTCCATTTGTTAATGCCCAAGGGAGCGCCGATTCCATGATTCCAATGGTTGATTTGAAAACCCAATATGTCCGGCTCAAGCCCGAAATAGACGCGGCGGTCCAAGACGTATTGGAAAGCTGCGCCTTCGTGCTTGGACCCAACGTCAAGGCGTTTGAGGACGAAGCCGCCGCTTACGTGGGCGCGAAACACGCCATCGGTTGCGCATCCGGCACCGACGCCCTGCATCTGGCTTTGCGGGCGCTGGGCGTAGGGGAGGGCGATGAGGTCATTACTTCGGCCTTCACCTTCATCGCCACGGCGGAAGCCATCCGCTATGTGGGCGCCAAGCCGGTGTTCGTGGACATCGACCCCCGCACGTTCAACATCATCCCGGCGGCGGTGGAAGCCGCCATCACGCCCAAGACCAAGGCGGTCATGCCGGTGCATCTATTCGGCCAGCCGGTGGACATGGCGGGGATGTCGGCGCTGTGCGAAAAGCACGGTCTCTTGCTGGTCGAGGATTGCGCCCAGTCCTTTGGCGCGTCCATTCAGGGGCGGCAGACCGGCGGCATCGGCGTCGCCGCTGGATTCAGCTTTTTCCCCAGCAAGAACCTGGGCTGTTATGGCGATGGCGGACTCGTCACGACTCAATCGGACGAAGTGGCGGCGAAGGTGAAAGTGCTGCGCAACCACGGCTCCGAAGTGCGGTACTACCACGACGTGGTGGGCTACAACAGCCGCTTGGACGAAATCCAAGCCGCCATTCTGCGGGTGAAGCTGCGCCACATCGAAGAATTCAACGCCGGTCGCCGCCGCGCCGCTCATTTGTACTCGGCACTGATGGCCGACCTGCCGCTGGAAACGCCCCACGAGGACGGTCTCGGCGTCCACGTTTACCATCAGTACACCCTGCTCAGCGACCGCCGCGACGCCCTCATGGCCGCGCTGCAACAGGCTGGCATCGCCTGCGCCATCTATTACCCAGTGCCCCTGCACCAGCAGAATGTGTTCGCCGCCGATTGTGCGGGCGTCAGCCTGCCGGTCACGGAATCCGTGGCGGCGCGTTGCCTGTCCCTGCCCATCTATCCCGAGTTGGAAGAGGCCGACATCCGCCGCGTCGTCGCCGTCATCCGCGCCGCCCTGAATGGCTGAACACGCGCCCCTGGTGATGCTGTCCGCCGGGGAAGCCTCCGGCGACCGGCACGCCGCCAGTCTGTTTCTGGAATTGAAGAAGCTCGTGCCCGGCGTCCGAGGGATCGGCATGGGCGGCACAGCCCTGCGGGAGGCGGGGGTGGAGTTGTGCTTTGATTCCTCCGGCATCGGCGTCATCGGCCTTGCCGAAGTGGCCCGGCATTACGGGGAAATCCGGGGGGCGCTGGCGCTCATGAAGCGGGTGGCCCGCGAGCGAAAGCCCGACCTGCTCATCTGTGTCGATTACAAGGAATTCAATTTCCGCCTCGCCAAAGCCGCGAAAGCCTGTGGCATCAAGGTGTTGTTTTACGTCAGCCCGCAGGTGTGGGCGTGGCGGCCGGGCCGGGTGAAGAGTTATGGCCGGATCATCGACCACATGGCGGTGATTTTTCCCTTCGAGGTGCCGTTCTACGAGGCGTATCAAGTGCCGGTGACGTACGTCGGGCATCCGTTGGCGGGCAAGGTGAGAACGGCCCTGGACCGGGAAACGGCCTTGGAACAGCGCGGCTTGGCGG
>NZ_JBTEKS010000016.1:0-25916 GCF_054333355.1 Methylomagnum sp.
GGATGAAATGCCTTCATAGTTTGTTGCATCGCTCAAGAAACCATCTGTCGCATTTGTTAGATACCTTCATTTATATTGGGGCTGGCCTCTGGAACTTTAAACTGTCATTAAAAACAGCAACTTAGGTCGGGAACATGTCTATTACCTTGGCGGCGTGAACTGGCCTAATTGCGGAGTCATGGGCCGAATGCTGAAAGGTCGGGAATACTGCCCACCCGGCGAACCCGGTTTATGGGTTTTTGAATTGGCGAAACTTCACGCCCCGGTATCACAAGGGCATATCTGGCGCTTACTTTCGGAAAATACCCAAGATTTCCAAAGCTGAAACTCTGCGGGGATACTCCGCAAAACTTCGGAGTATCCCCCCAATGTTCGACCCTTCAAGACCCCACACCCGAGCGCTTGAAATAGATTTTTCTCGCGCTGACCCTGAAACCAGGACCGCCCCCGCTGTTATCTCAACAGAGAATCCCGTGGATCATGGGGATTTCGTTGAAATCTTGGTTCATACCCCCGCCGCTATAGATTTATCCCGCGCACCCTTGCCCGTGATCGAAGTTCACGACCGGCAAAAGGTAAATATTGCCATCGTTGAAAATCTGCAAATTTCCGGCGGGAAACTGCGCGGAATAGTCCGGTTTGGCGAATCGGCCCGCGCCATTGAGTTATTCAAGGACGTGGCTGCTGGGATTGTGCGGGGTTTGTCGGTCGGGTATCGCTGGATAACCCACGAATTTGATGAAACCACCAGTACCGTCACGGTTACGAAATGGCAACCCTATGAAACCAGTATTGTTTCCGTCCCGGCTGACATAGAAGCCGGGTTTTTCCGATCTTACGAGAATCCCCCCATGGAAAATGAAGAAACCACCCAGCCTCAAACCCAAGTCCGCACGCCAGTAAGCCGCGCCGAGCGCAAGCGCTGCGTCGACATCCGCGAAGTCGTCAAGGCGGGCGGGTTTGGCGATGATATGACTTTGGACCTGATCGAGCGCGGCGTCTCGATTAATGTTGCCCGCTCCGAAGTGCTGGCGAAGCTGGCCGAGCGCTCTGCTGGTGGGTACGGCCCTGGCCCGCGCATGTTCGACCATAACGACCCCGCCGAGCGCACGCGGGGCATGGCCGAGGCGCTGATTTCCCGGTATCTGCCCGTCGCGCCGTCCGACTTCGCCCGTGAGTTCGTCGGCCTGTCCGTTATTGATATGGCACGCGAAATTCTGAGCCTCAACGGGCTGCACACTCGCGGCATGTCCCCGGCGCGGATCATTGAGCGGGCGCTGCACACCACGGGCGACTTTCCCCACCTGCTGGGCAACGTGGCAAATAAAAGCCTGTTGATGGCATACCAAGCGGCGGAATCCGGCTTGAAGAAAGTGGCGAAGCGCACGAGCGCCACCGACTTTCGGGCGCGGTCCAGAATCCGCCTGGGCGAAATGCCTGGATTGCTGCTTGTGCCGGAGCATGGGGAATACAAGCACGGCACCATGGGCGAGCAAAAGGAAAGCTACTCCGTTGCGACCTACGGTCGAATCTTTGGACTCACCCGTCAAGCGCTGGTTAATGATGACCTGGGCGGGCTGGTGGACCTCGCAACGGCTTTCGGGCGATCCGCCGCGAACACCGAGGCGCAACTGCTGGTTGACCTGCTGGCGAGCAACCCGGCCATGAGCGACGGAAACGCCTTGTTTTCATCCGCTCACGGGAATCTGGCTGGTACGGGCGGGGCCATTTCGGTTGATTCCCTTGGCGCAAGACGGCTGGCGATGCGGACGCAAACCGGCATTGATGGGACCACCATCCTAAACATTTCGCCCCGGTATCTGGTGACGCCAGCCAAGAAAGAGACCATGGCCGAGCAAATCCTGACGGCCATCCAAGCCACCCAAGCCAGCGACGTGAACCCCTGGCCGGGCAAGCTGGAACTCGTGCCGGAGCCGCGCCTTGACGCCGACAGCGACACGGCATGGTATCTGTTCGCTGATCCTGGCATGGCTGACGCGCTCGAATACGCCTATCTCCAAGACAGCACCGGGCCGGAGATCATCACCCGCGAGGGCTTCGAGATTGACGGCCTGGAGATCAAGGCGCGGCTCGATTTCGGCGCGGGCTTCATCGACTGGCGGGGCGTTCAGAAGAATCCCGGCGCGTAACGATTGCTCCACTTTCCTCGTGGGCAAGGTGCCCCGCTCTCTGTGGTTGGGGGGCGGGGCTTTTTTAATGGAGAACAGCGTGGGCGGGATGAAAAATGCCTGTGGCTGACGACATAAAGGCGCTGAACAAGGCGCAAATCGCCGAAATATTCGGCGTGTCCCTGCCAGCCGTCGAAGGCTGGATAAGGCGCGGCTGTCCAGTTGCGAAACGGGGCGGCAAGGGCGCGGTTTACGAGTTCGACCTGTTGGCCGTCGCTCAATGGCGCTTTGGTGGGGCGGGGGAACCCAAGGAAGGCGGCGAGGTTGACCCGGAGAGAATGACAGCCAAGGAGCGAAAAGACTGGTACGAAGGCGAGCGGGTACGGCGGGCGCTTGAAGTTGACGCCGGGAAGCTGGTTCAGGCCGATGACGTTGAAATTGAACTCGGCTCACTGATAAAGGCGTTCGCGGGCTTTTTGGAGACCCTTCCATTCACCCTAGAGCGCGAATGTGGGCTTTCCGCCGATGTGGTGGAACGCCTGCAAATCGCGACCGATGAACAGCGGCAAGCTTTTTATGAGCGGATGACGAAATAGCCACCCGCCAGACTGCGCCTAATAAAAAAGGCTAGTGAGTAGTTTTGTGAGTAGCGAACCCAAAGAAATTGGGCATAAGCCGTGAGCGCCAAGGGATGCGCCAACTAATGCGGATTTTTGAATAGATTAGGCGGGACACGGCTCGAACTCAGTGGCGGGGTGTAAAATGACCTGCCCCTAACTTACCTCGCGAAATCCCCGTGTACAAACCCAGACCGCCCCGTTCCGGCCACGACCAACCGCCCGCCGAAAACTATCGCCCCATTCGTCGTCCGCCACCGGATGAATTCTCCGAAGAATTCACGCCCTCGACGTCCCCGGAGCGGGTGCTGCGCATCGCTGGATTGCCCGCCGTGGCCGCTTTGTTCAAGCGCTCGCCAGAACGGGTGCTGCGGTTTTTCTACGAGGATCGGATGGTGCCGCAGGTCGGTGATTTCTGCGGGAAAATGGCGAAGCTGCGCCGCCCCTATCGGATGGTGGATGCGAATGAACTGACCAAAATCGCCGGGACGGTGCGGCATGGCGGCGTGGTGGCGGTGGCCGAGCCGCGTCCCGTTCTGACTTTCGATCCCGCCGAGGCCAGGGCGTGGGCGGAAGCCCGCCAGCCCTTGGTGGTGGTGGACGGCATCGGCAATCCCCACAATCTGGGCGCCATCGCCCGCACCCTGGCGTTCTTCGGCTTCCGCCGCCTGGTCGTTTCCGATCATCCGGGTCAGGCCAGCCTGTCCGATTCGGCCTACCGGGTGGCGGAGGGCGGCTTGGATATTCTCGATGTCTACCGCGCCACCGGCCTGCCCGGCGTGCTGAAACGCCTCAAGCCCCATTACCGGGTGGTGGGCACGGCCTTGACCCGGCACGGGCTGCCGCTGGATGCGCTGCACGACAACGATCCGCGCCCGGTGCTGTTGGTGCTAGGCAACGAGGAAACCGGCTTGCCGCCCGCCACCTTGGAGGTTTGCGACGCGGTGGTGACGATCCGGGGTTCCGGGGAGCTGCAATCCCTCAATGTCTCCGCCGCGACGGCGATTCTCGCCTACGCGCTGCGCCCACGCCCCCAAACGCCGCCGCCCGCCCGGCGACCGACCGAATTCCGGGGCAAGCCCAGGCCCAAGCCGGATGCGAGAGGCGGGAAGCCACGTCCGCCGCGTTGATGACCTGATTTAAACAAGATAGGGCTTACGCGGCCCTTATTATTCAATGCCTTAAAAGTTCGCAGTCCCGCCTTCAGGCGGTGTAATAGCCGCCTGAAGGCGGGACTACCAGCCAAAAGTTGCGTAAGTCCTACAAGATTTACGCAACTTTCCGCTTGTGCTGACCCTTCGACCCTGCTCAGGACAGGGGTATCGAAGCATGAACGGAAAGTTGCCCCGCCGCTCACCCCCTTCGACTAGGCTCAGGACAGGCTTCGATACCTCAGGGCGAACGGCGGGGCAACGGCAATTTGCGTAGATTTACGGCGGGCAAAAAAAGACCCACTTTCGTGGGTCGTCAAGCGAGGAGGAACAAGAGACTCTGAAGCAGACCTATTCGGTTGGATAAGAGTCTACGCCCCCTCTCTTGATTTACAATCCCGCCTTTAATCGCATATCTGTTCAAGTTTTAGAAACAATCATTCAAGAAAGGCCGACTTGGTTTTTAAAACCGGGTCGGCCTTGGCGTTTAATCTGCCGCCGAAATCCCCGTTTCCACTGGCAAGGTCAACGCCTCCTCCGATTTCGGATATTCCGCCCCCAGGCTGACGATGAAGCTGGTGGCCTCGGCGATGTCCAGCTTGGATTTGATAACCCTGGATTCATGCACGATCACGGTGAAGCCATTGGTCGGATTGGGCGAAGTGGGCACGAACAGCACGCAGCGGTCGCCCTCGCGGTTGGTCAGGTAGGCCGGTAGCCACATGCCATCCTTGGGATATTCCACGTAGACGATTTCCCGCTTGGTGTCCTCCGGCTTGCTGCGGAACAGGTCCACCATGCGCTGGGTGATCTTGTAGACGGTGTTGAGGAAGGGAATCTTCCCGACCAAATAGTCGATGACCGAGATAATCAGCGACCGTCGCCGCCGGGTGAGGGTGTGGCCGATATAAGCCAGCAGCGCGAAGGCACCCGCGAAGGCCACGAAGGTGGCGGCACCGTTGCCAATATACTCCCGGACGCCGAAGATGGCGCTCAGCAGCAAATCGGCGAGGAAGGTCACGATCCACACCACGACGATGACGGGCAATACCGCCAGCGTCCCGAGTAGGAATTCGTTCACCGTGTTCTTGATGACGCGCTTGGCACGCGCCCAATTTTCCTGATCCATGGATTAAGCTCCTTGTGTCGATGTACCGGATCGTAGGATGGGTGGAAGCGCATTCTGTGAAGCGACGTACTTCATGAAAGCCTTCCAGCGCCTAAACCCATCGCCGCCCACCAGGATGATGGGTTGCGGCGCACGGCAGAAATCACGGCGTTCGCTGCCATTCCTTGTGCGCCTCCACCCATCCTACAAATTACGTGAAATTACGCGCCCCGCCGAATCATCCACTTGGACGCTTCCAGCACGGGGAACACGCTCGCTGCCACGCCGATGGCGATTGCCCATTCCTCGCCGGTCAACGCCACCGTGCCAAACAGGGTTTGCAGAAACGGCGCTTCAATGACCGCCACCAACAACAGCGATTCCCACAATACCGCCCAATTCAGCCAGCGGTTGGCGAAGGGATGGCGGAACACCGAGTGGCGATCCGAGCGGAAGTTGTAGGCTTTGAAAAATTGGATTGCCGCCAGCGCGGCGAAGTTCATGGTCATGGCTTCGGCCAGGGATCGGCCACTGTGCAAGGCCCAGACGAACAGGCCAATATTGACGACCGTGGACCAGATGCCGCCCGCCAGCATCAGGAACACCACGGGCCGCGTGAAGATGCCGCGTCTGGGGTCGCGGGGCCGCTGCTGCATCAGGTTCTCGTCGAGGGGATCGACCGCCAAGGCCAGGGCGGGCAGGCCGTCGGTCGCCAGATTGATGTAAAGAATCTGCACGGCGCTCAACGGCAAGGGCAATCCGGCCAAGGTGGCCCCGGCCATCAAGCCGATTTCGCCGATGTTCGAGGACAGCAAATACATCAGGTACTTCTTGATGTTGCTGAAAATCCCCCGGCCCTCTTCAATCGCCGCGACGATGGAGGCGAAATTGTCGTCGGTCAGCATCATCGCCGCCGCCTCCTTGGCGACGTCGGTGCCGGTGATGCCCATGGCGATGCCGATGTCGGCTTGGCGCAGGGCGGGCGCGTCGTTCACGCCGTCGCCGGTCATGGCGACCACTTGGCCCCGCGCCTGCAACGCGGCCACCACCCGCAGTTTGTGTTCCGGCGACACCCGCGCATACACCTCGATGCCGGGCACGTTCCGGCGCAGCGCCGCATCGTCCATGCCGTCCAGTTCGCCGCCCGTCACCACCCGGCCCCGCTTGAGGATGCCCAGTTCGTGGGCCACGGCGCGGGCGGTCACGGGATGGTCGCCGGTAATCATCACCACCTTGACCCCCGCCTTCTCGCAGGTGGCGATGGCGGCCTTGGACTCGGGCCGGGGCGGGTCGATCATGCCGACCAAGCCCAGCAAGCACAGGCCGTTCCGGGCGAACTGGGTCTGGGTGCGGCTTTTTCCGGCCACCGCCAGCACCCGCAAGGCTTGACCCGCCATGGCTTCGGCCTCGGCGTGCAAGCGGTCGCGGACGTCGGCGGTCAGCAGCGCCTCGCCCCAATCCGTCGCGTAATGGCTGCAAAAGCCCAGCACCACTTCCAAGGCGCCCTTGGTGATGGCGATCAAGCCGCCGTCCGGGTCGGCGTGCAGGGTGGTCATGCACTTGGATTCGGAAGTGAATGGAATCTCGTCCACCCGGGGAAACGCCGCGTCCAAATCGGCTTTACGCAAGCCGCCCTTGAGCGCCGCCACCAACAACGCGCCTTCGGTCGGGTCGCCCTGAATGGTCCATTGGCCCCGTCCGGCCTTCGCGACGGCGGCGTCGTTCGCCAGCGCCAGCGCCCCCAGCAGGGCCGACAGCGGCGGGGACATCGGCACCTGATTCCCGCCAGTGACGATTCGTCCCACCGGCTCGTAACCCACGCCGGTGACGCTCAGGGTTTCCCCCGCCACCCATAGCTTCCGCACCGTCATTTCGTCCTTGGTGAGCGTGCCGGTCTTGTCCGAGCAAATCACCGAGGTACAGCCCAAGGTTTCCACGGCGGGCAAGCGGCGGATCAGCGCATGGCGCTGGACCATGCGGCGGGCGCCAATCGCCAGGGAAATCGTCACCACGGCGGGCAGGGCTTCCGGCACCACCGCCACGGCCAGGGCGATGCCGAACAGCAGCATTTCGTGGAACGATTCGCCCCGGCTCAAGCCCACGGCCACGATGACCGCCACCAGCAGCAGGGCCACGCCCGCCAGAATGTTGCCCACCTTGTTGAGGGTTTTCTGCAAGGGCGTGTCGTGCTGCGCCGCTGAGCGGAGCAATGTGACGATGCGGCCAAACTCGGTCGCCATGCCGGTCGCCACCACGATCCCGCGTCCCCGGCCATAGGCCACCGACGTCCCGGCGTAAGCCATGTTGCGGCGGTCGCCCAAGGGGAGTGCCGTTTGGGCCAGCGCGTCGGTTTGTTTGGCGACGGGGGCCGATTCGCCGGTCAAGGGCGACTCGTTGATTTGCAGGTTCACCGACTCGACCAGCCGCAAGTCGGCGGGAATCAGATTGCCGGTTTGCAGTCGCACCACGTCACCGGGCACGAGGCGATGAGCGGGGATTTCCACGACCGTCCCGCCGCGCAGCACGCAGGCCGTGGGCGCCGCCATTTTTTGCAGCGCTTCCATGGCCTGTTCGGCGCGGTATTCCTGGACGAAGCCCAGCAGCACGGCCAGGAACACAATCACCCCGATGACCGCCGCTTCGACCGTGTGCCCGACGTAAATTGAAAACCCGATGCCCACCAGCAGGATCAGAATCAGCACGCTCTTGAATTGGGCCAGAAGCAGTCCGATGGCCGAAACGCCCTGGCCTTTTTCGATCTCGTTGTAGCCGTATTTGGCCAGCCGCCGTTGCGACTCGACTTCGACCAAGCCCTTGGGACCGGAACGGAGGGCGTCGAAGACGTGGCTAATGCCCAGGGTGTGCCAGACGGGGGGCGATTCCGGGAGATTGTTTTTCATGGGGGGACGAAGGCTCCAAGACTTTGAATTCATGGCGGGTAGGATACGCGAATCGGGAAAATGTGGCGGGGGCTGGCGTCATGGGTTGGGCTTGTTTTTGGTCATGCCGATTGAACCCACCCCACAAGCGCGAATAGGCGGATTCTGGAGTCCAAAGCTTGCTTTGGGGGGAGGCTTATCCAAAGCAAGCTTTGGACTCCAGGGTTTGTGGCGGGACCGAGCGTTTTGCCGATTCTCTTTATCAAAACAAGAAATTCTTTTTTCTTGTTTACGATTACTGGGCCGTTTTCAGCGCAAACGGCTGTTTTCACAAATTGAATCAGTCGCTTGAAAAGAATGAACCCTGTGCAAAAAGCCTATTCCCAAGGGTGCCCAAGCTGTGGATAAGTCCGCTTTCTGAAGCCCGCTGCCTTTTCGACACGGGCTGTGCACAGCTTTCCGGGGGAGTTTATCAACAGGGTTTCCACGCGCCGGGCCGGGCCACCAAGGGACTAAAATAAACCCATCCGCCGCCGTAAAAAATGGGCCACTGGGGAGAATCCAACATGCAACCGATCTCGCACGACGTCCTCCGAGAAAAATACGCCAAACACGGGGAAACCACCGCCGAAGAAATCTTCCGCCGGGTCGCCCACGCCCTGGCCTCGGTCGAAATTAATCCCGCTCAATGGGAGCCGCGCTTCCTTGACGCGCTGCGGCGCGGGTTCATCCCCGCCGGGCGGGTCATGTCCGCCGCCGGCACCGACATCCACGCCACCCTGCTCAACTGCTTCGTGCAGCCGGTGGGCGATTCCATCTCCGAACCGGACGCCGACGGCAAGCCCGGCATCTACGTGGCCCTGCGCGAATCCGCCGAAACCATGCGGCGCGGCGGCGGCGTGGGCTACGATTTCTCCCGCATCCGGCCCAAGGGCGCGAAGGTCAAGGGCACGGCGTCCAATGCCTCAGGGCCGGTGTCCTACATGCGGGTGTTCGACCGCTCCTGTGAAACGGTCGAATCCGCCGGGAGTCGGCGCGGGGCGCAAATGGGCATCCTGCGCTGCGATCACCCGGACATCGAGGAATTCATCCACGCCAAGGACAAGCCGGGGGAATTGACCAACTTCAATCTCTCGGTGGCCATCGCCGACGCCTTCATCAAAGCCGTGGAAGACGACCTGCCCTGGGAGCTGGTCCACAAGGCCGAGCCGGGCGAAACCCAGACCGCCGCCTATGCCCGCCAGCGGGACGATGGATTGTGGGTTTACCGGACCCTGCCAGCGCGGGAGTTGTGGGACCAGATCATGGCGTCCACCTACGACCATGCCGAGCCGGGCGTGTTGTTCATGGACAGCATGAACGCGGACAACAACCTGCAATATGCCGAAGTGATCGAGGCGACCAATCCGTGCGGTGAGCAACCGCTGCCCGATTACGGCTGCTGCTGCCTGGGTTCGCTCGACCTGACCCGGTTCGTGGCGGAAGCTTTCGGCGAACGTGCCCGTTTCGATTTTGAAGGCTTCGCGGAACTCGCCGCGACCGCCGTGCGGATGCTCGACAACGTGCTTTCCTTGAGCTTCTGGCCGCTGGGCGCGCAACAGACCGAAGCCATGGGCAAGCGGCGGGTGGGATTGGGATTCACCGGGCTGGGCGACGCCCTCATCATGCTGGGGCTGCGCTATGACACGGAGTCCGCCCGCGCGATGGCGTCACGGATTGCGGAAGCCTTGCGGGACGCGGCGTACTCCGCATCGGTGGAGCTGGCGAAGGAAAAAGGCGGGTTTCCGCTGTTCGACGCCGACAAGCTGCTGGACTCCGGGTTCGCCCTGAGACTGCCGGGTGCCATCCGCGCGGCGATCCGCGCCCATGGCCTGCGCAACAGCCATCTGCTGTCCATCGCGCCCACCGGCACCATCAGCCTGGCCTTCGCCGACAATGCGTCGAACGGCATCGAGCCGCCCTTCGCCTGGACCTACACCCGCCGCAAGCGCACCCCCGATGGCGGCGTGCAGGATTACGCCGTCGAGGACCACGCCCACCGGCGCTTCCGGCTGGACGGCGGCGACCCGGACAATCTCCCGGAGCATTGGGTCACTGCGCTGGAAATCGCCGCGCTGGACCACATGCGCATGTTGGCGGCGGTGCAGCCTTACGTTGATTCAAGCATCAGCAAAACCGTGAATGTCCCCGCCGATTATCCCTTCGACGCCTTCAAGGATTTGTATCTGGAGGCGTGGCGCCACGGACTCAAGGGCTTGGCGACTTACCGCCCCAACCTCATCACCGGCGCGGTGCTGGAAGCCAGCGAAGCGCAGGCCGTACAGGCGGCCACCGTCGAGCCGGATTTCGACGAGTCCGACCCCAACCGCCGACTGCGGCTGGAGCAGGTGCCGCAACCCACCCTGGCCTCGCTGCGCTGGCGGCGACGTCCCCGTCCGGCCTCGGGCAATCCGGCTTGGTGCTATATGGTGGATCATCCCCGTGGGTCTTTCGCCGTGTTCGTCGGCCATTTGGAGGACCGCGCCAAGGCGCCGTTCGAAGTCTGGATCAACGGCGCCGAGCAGCCCCGTGGCCTGGGCGCGCTCGCCAAGTCCTTGTCCATGGACATGCGCTCCAATGACCGGGGCTGGCTCAAAACCAAACTGGAAAGCCTGATGAAGGCGTCCGGCGCGGATGGTTTCGACTTGCCCATGCCACCCGTCGGCGTGCCGTTCCGGGTGCCCAGTCTGGTGGCTGGATTTGCCCGATTAGTCCACGCCCGCTGCGAGGAGCTGGGGGCGTTTGACCGGATCGGCGACACGCCCGTGCTGCAAGCCCTGCTATCGCCCAAGGAGCCAAAAACCGGCCCGGATGGCACGCTGTCGTGGACCGTGGACATCCTCAATCCCGCGACCGGGGATGATTTCGTGATGGGCTTGAAGGAACTGGTCTTGCCCAATGGTCAGCGGCGGCCTTATTCGGTGTGGCTGTCGGGGGAATACCCGAGGGTGTTGGATGGGCTGTGCAAGTCGTTGTCCTACGACATGCGCGTCATCGACCCGGCCTGGATTGGCGCCAAGTTGCGGCAGTTGGTGGATTTCCCCGAGCCACGGGGCGATTTCCTGGCCTGGGTGCCGGGCGAGCAACGCAAGGCCAATTTCCCGTCCACCGTGGCCTATCTGGTACGACTGATGGCTCACCGCTATGCGCTGCTGGGCATTCTGGACGAGGAGGGCTTTCCCGTGGAGGACATGGGCATCGTGGCCTACGACGCGGAGAACGTGATTCCGCTACGCGCCCGCTCGGTCGGGGCCATGGAGGTGAGGCCGGGCAAGCGCTGTGGCGAGTGCGGCAATTACGCGGTGATACTCAGGGATGGGTGTGATTTTTGTACCGCGTGTGGGGTGGTGGGGGCGTGTGGGTAGTGCCCCTTTAGGTTGTCCGGGCGGAAGTTCTGCCCGTGGGCTATGGGTAATCAAGCTGAACATTCCAATATAGATTGGGCTAGGCGCACGCCACGAGAAATCCAAAATTCCCGGCAATGTTGCCGTGCGCCGTAACCCACCCTGCAAAACCGCCGGATTTTCACTCCCTCAGCGCCGCGTGTACCGATGCTTCACCCCCGCCGGGAAATATTCGGGGTCGCCGAAGGGTCTAAGGCTCACCCAGGGCAATTGCTTGTCCTCCGGCGTGTAATTGGTGAACTCGCTATTGAGCCTGAGCAGCTGCACGCGGACGGCCTCGGCGATGAGCAGGGACTTCTCCGAATCCCCAGAAACGCCCGGCAGCAACTCCACCGTGATGCTCAGGTACTTGTCGCCGGCGGCATCCTCCTTGGCTTCCAGCACGAACTTGCCCGTCACCCAACCCGCCAGTTCCGGCTGCTCCAAACCGACGGTGACGTTCTCGGGAAAGATGTTGGCGCCGTAAAAGGACACCGTGAAATCGGCCCGCCCGAACACCCAGACGAACGGCAGGGGCCGCGTCGGCTGGGATTCGTCCAGGCCGTAATCGGTCAGCGACTTGGCGCCCCAATCCCGCAGGAAGGCCCGCAATTCGTCATGGCTGACGATGCCGCCCTTGTCGGCGATGTGATAGCGCAGCAAGGGCACGCCGTTGTCGCCGGACACCACCAGCGTATCCCCGTACAACTCGAAGTAACGGCTCATCGGGTCGTATTGCACCAGGGTCGGCATCCGCGATTCGCCGAACAGTTGCCGCGCCGCCTGGGGATGGGCGGACAGGAAGCGGCGGGCGGCAATGCTGAGGGGCGTCTCGTTGCCCAGCACGCCGCCATCGGCGGTGCCGTACAACGAGGCCGAATCGTAGCAGGGCGATTCCGAGCCAACCCGCTGGCCGATCAGGGTGCGCCACTCCTCGCTGAACACCTCGCCCGCGAACACCAGCTTGGTCTGGTGGCGGGGCCAATGAATGCCCTCCGCGCCGCCCGCGTCAATGACATCTTTGATGAAGGGCGGATAACCCAGCAGCACCGTCTGCTCGAAATGGGGGGCCAGCTCCCGGATCACCCGGTAGATTTCCTCCTTCTTGTTGCCCGGCGTCGCCACCATCAGCCGATAGCCTTTCTGCGCCAGATGCCAGCAGCAGGACGTGGTGAACAGCCCGCCCACCCAGTTGCCCAACGCGAAACACACCACCGCCAAGGTGCTGCGCTCGTGGGTGTGGAAGCCATCCCGGAACACCTGCTCAAAACGCGCCGCGATGTCCGCCTCGTGCCGCGCGGAGCGGGGCCAGAAGGTGGGCGTGCCGGTGGAGCCGGACGACACCGCCACCCGGTCGCAATCCACGAGGCTGCCGCCCCGGCACCGCTGCGGCAGGGGAAAGGCGTGCATGTAATTGGCCTTGTTCATCAGGGGCAGTTGCCCGAATTCCTCGCCGGACAGCACCCGCCCCGCCGACACGCCATGCTGGGCCAGGAACTTGCGATAGGCGGGCACATCTTCCACGGTGCGGTGGAACAAGGCCAGAACAGCGGCTTCGGCCTCGGCTTCCGAGGGGCTACCAATCAATTCATCCAGAGGCGTGCTGAGAAAACGATTCAGTGCATCGTTGGCCGGGTTGAAACTGTGGTTGGACATACTGGCATTCCGTCTTAAAAGTAGAACTGTAGCGGATATTGTTCGCTGCTTTCGAGTTTGGTCAAAGTCCGCAATAGGGCTTATGCCACGGTGGCTGGGTGGCGTGCAACGCTGGCTTTGCGGGATTCGCGCACAGCCGTTAGGCCGCCGACCCCAGGGCAATCGCACTATCTCCCTCTCGCCTTTGGGAGAGGGTTGGGGTGAGGGTATCCAATCAGGGATTTAGCGCTTTTCCACCTCTACCCTGAGATCGAATCCGTGATTTTTAGGGGGGAAATCTCATTTTTAACACCCTCACCCCACCTTCTCCCAAAGGCGAGAGGGAAAATACAAGCCATCCCGGCATATAGCGCGATTGCCCTGCCGCCGACCCGGCCTTGCTTGGTTCGATGCTTTGTGGGCGGCGGCGTTCCAACGTATTGCCATGGCCTCGGAAGGACTCCGCCGGGAAGCGTGGTCACAGGCGAAAGGGATGTCATCCCCGGCGCTGCGGCGTCAAAAAGATGCGCAAACCTGGGAGCGAACCCGCAACACGGATTCCTGCCGAAACCGCGATTTATACAGGCCGACGATGACGCGGAGCGAGGTCTCGCTGTCCGGGTCGCCGGGATGGACGATGTGCAGGATGTGCGAGGCTTCCGGCTGGATAACGCCCGCCGCGCTCCGCCATTGGCCCGAGGCGTCCCAAGTGGTCAGCCCCTTGGGGAAACGGGGAGTCACCTCCCGGTTTAAAAAGCGCGCCCACGCTTCGGGGGCGACGCCGCCATCCGGTGTGTCCGTGCCAAAGTAAAGCCTATCCAGAACGGCGAGTTGCTCGCCCGGCAGGCAGGTCAGGGTGGGATGGCCGACACAGCCGGTCAAACTGGTGAACGCGGCGAGGATGGCGGCGATGCGGATGGAATCCACGAGGCAAGCTCTTGGGGTGGGACGACAGACGCAAGCGTGCCATAAAAATGGGGTCCATTTTAAGCATGGAACGCGCCGTTGCCCTGGATGATGAGTTTTTTAGGGGGGATCGTCGTGGGATTGTCGGGGTTTTAGCGGTGGAACCGTCAACCCAACGCCACGAACAAGGAGGGAAGAAAAAAGAAGGCAGGGCCAGTCTTGGGGGGGATGGGGGGTGCCCTGCCTTCTGGGGAAGCTCGCATCGCATTGTCAATGTGACGGCGGACAAATGAACACCCACCGTCGAAATGCTTGTCACAAATTATAGCGCTGTTGGGCAAGTCTGCGCTTTACAACCAGGAATTTTTTAAGCCCACCAACGAACATGGCCTCTCGCCCGCCAGCCCGATACTTTCAATCGTATTGAATATATTTTTCAATGAACGCCACAATAGCTCAATTTATATTTCATAAAATCATTATTGCCCGCTGTAGTTTTAAATATTACAAGCTGATTATCACCGCCCTATAATCCCACAAAGTTTCGGAATATCCCGACTCCTTTCAGGACATTCCGAATCCTTCACGAAAATATCCTTATTCCCGTTTGGAAATTCCTTTTCCAGTGCGACATCCTTTAATCCTTTCGCAACATCCTATTCCTTGCTGGATCATCCTGATTCCAGACTCCAAATCGGTTCCTTGAGAAGACTAGGAGAACCCCTTGGGTTCCGATTTGGAGTGGGCTTATTAAAGCGTTGCGACGCCGCCTAAAACATACGTACGAACGCTTAAAAATAAGATTATTAAGGGCTTTTACGGCGGGGCTGGGATTTGGGGGGCGGGGCGGGCGGCGCGTATCTTTGCAGGTCGTTAAAGATACGCGCCGCCGTCTTGCGGGTTTTTTATCGAGAGCGTCCGAGAACCGGCGCCCTTTCGGTCAAAGCTGCGCCTTCAAGGCCGCCAGTTCACTTTCCAGCCGGGCGGCGCGGGTGCTGAGAAGGGTTTTGCGTTGATCCCGCAGCCAGCCATACCAAGCCTCCAGCCCAGCGCCGGTGGTGGCGGAAACTTGCAGCACCGGGGCGTCGCGGTTCACCTGACGGAGATGTTCCAGGCAGCGCCCCATATCGAAGCGCACGTAGGGCAGCAGGTCGATCTTGTTGAGCAGCACCACGCTGGCCCGGTGGAACATGTCCGGGTATTTGATGGGCTTGTCCTCGCCCTCGGTCACGGACAGCATCACCACCTTGCCGGCCTCGCCCAGATCGAACATGGCGGGACAGACCAGATTGCCGACGTTCTCGATGAACAGCAGGCTGTGATCGGCCAATTGCAGGTCTTCCAGGGCGTGGCCGATTTGGTGGGCATCCAGGTGGCAGCCCTTGCCGGTGTTGATTTGCAGCGCCTTCACCCCGGTGGCGCGGATGCGTTCGGCATCGTTGGCGGTTTGTTGGTCGCCCTCGATGACGGCCAGTTCCAGTTCGGATTTAAGGTCCACTAGGCTCCGTTCCAGCAGCGCGGTCTTGCCTGAGCCGGGACCGGACACCAGGTTCAGCGCGAGGATGCCGTGTTGTTCAAACCAAGCCCGGTTCTGGCGGGCGTAGCCGTCGTTCTTCGCCAGGACGTCCCGCTCGATGCGGACGATGCGGTTCTGGCTGAAGCCGGGCAGCGTCACTCCGGCCACGCCTTGCCCGTAATGATGATGACCCTCGCCATGCTGGTGATGGGGCGGCTCATCGTGAGCGTGGTCGTGGTCATGGGCATGAGGGTGGTCATGGCCGTGCCCGTGGTCATGGGTGTGTTGATGGGTTTCGCCGCAGCCGCAGACGGTACACATGGTTATTCGACCTCCAGTTCTTTCAGTTGGAATTGCCGCCCCCCCGTGACCTGCAATTGATGGCCCTGGCAATGGGGGCAGCCGTCGTAGTATTCAGCGATTTCGACAGTCTGGTTGCACGCGAAGCACCAGGCCTGCCCCGGCGACGTCAGGATTTCCAGGCGGGCGCCCGCCGCGCAGGAGTGCTGGGTGGCCACCTCGAATCCGAACCGCAAGGCCTCCGGGTCCACGCCGGACAGGGCGCCCACATCCAGCCAAACGCGCCGGACGCGGCGGAAGCCTTGCTTCCGGGCTTCGTCCTCGATGGTTTCGATCAGGCTTTCGGCCAGGGATAATTCGTGCATGGGGGAAGTCTCGTGCAACTCGTGCGGGAAGTCCACACCGGGATGGACCGGGCGGGGAAACAGACCGATACTCCATGGCATTAAGGGATGTTATCCCCGCCGCCATCCCGTTCAACAAAAACCAATCCATGCGAACCCATCCCCGAATTTCCCCCCGCCTGCTCGGTCTGGCTTTTTGCTTGATGCTAACCGCTGGCCTCTACTACGCCTGGGCGGTGCTGACCATGGGCGTGGCCTACAAAGCCAAGCTACTGTGCTCCGGGGTGTTCGTGGCTCATCGGCCCGCCGAAGATGTGCTGAGCGCCGACTTGGCGGTGGATGACCTCGCGCCGCTCCGGCATTTCGACGCCGCCATCGACCCCGCCAGCCGGACGGCCACCGCCAGTGTCGCTGGGCTGTTCCGCCGCACCGCCCTATTCCGGCCCGGCCTCGGTTGCACCCTGCTGGCGCTGGACTGGCCCGATCCACCCGCGCCCCCGGCCCAATTCGCGTTGCCGCCGGATTCCTCCGCACGCATCGTCGCGGACGCCGCCCCCTTCCCGCCGCTGCCGTCGGAGAACAAAGTCCGGCTAGGGGCCGCGTTGGAGCGGGCGTTCGCCGAACCCGATGCCGCCCTGCCCCGCCGGACCCGCGCCGTGGTCGTGGTTCACGAGGGGCGGATCGTGGCGGAACGCTACGCGCCGGGCTTCGACGCGACGACGCCCCTGGCCGGTTGGTCCCTGGCGAAGACGGCCATGAACGCGCTCACCGGCGTGTTGGTGGGCGAGGGCCGGTTGTCGCTCTCGACCCCGGTGCTGGCCCCCGAATGGGCGGCGTCCGACGATGCCCGCCGGGCTATCACCCTCAATCACCTGTTGCGCATGGAGAGCGGCCTGCGGTTCACGGAAGAACCCGGCAATCCCTTGCAGGACGTGACCGCCATGCTGCTGCGGGAACCGGACGCGGCGGGCTTCGCGGCGCGGAAGCATCTGCAAGCCTCGCCCGGCACGCGCTGGCATTACGCCAGCGGCCCCACCAACCTCCTCAGCCGGTTGATCCGCCACACGCTGGGCGAGGCTGATTATCCGGGCTTCCCGAAGCGGGCGTTGTTCGGGCCGTTGGGCATGGACAGCGCGGTCATCGAGCAGGACGCCTCGGGGACGTTCGTGGGTTCGTCCTTCATGTACGCCACCGCCCGCGATTGGGCCAAGCTGGGCCGCTTGTTTCTACAGGACGGCGTGTGGGAGGGGCGGCGGATTCTGCCGGAAGGCTGGGTGGCCTACACCGCCACGCCGTCTCCCAGCGACCCGGAGCGGGGCTATGGCGCCCATGTCCGGCTCAAGCTGGACGGCGGCGGCGACTATCCATTGCCGGGCGATGCGTTCCACGGGGTGGGATTTGAGGGGCAATACCTGACGGTGATCCCGTCCCGGCAACTGGTGGTGGTGCGGCTGGGCTTGACCCGCCGCCCGGAAGCTTGGCGGCAGGGGGACTTCGTGGGGGAGGTGCTTGCAGCGCTGGAAGTGGACTGGAGGGGTTCGGGGATGGCGGCATCCCCCTGAACGGAAAACGGATAACATTCCTATGAGGGATGCTATCCGTCCAACTGGCTTATTGGTGATGTCCGCCGCCCGGCTTGGCGGGCGCCGCCGTGGCGGGGGCGGTTTTCTCGATGAGTGTGCGGTCGTCGATGACCAGCTTGGTGATGCCCTGATCTATGATGTAGCGGCATTCCGCACGCTTGGCGGAGCCGACGTTGTTCCAGATCAGCGTGACATAGCTCATGTTATCGCTGGCGGATTCGGAGGGGGTGTACGGGTGGGCTTTGATTTCCTTTTCCACGGCCTCGGTACATTTGTTTAAGGCCAAGGTGCTGAGCATACTGGAGGTTTGCAGGAACGCGGCCTGAATTTTTTCCTGCTGAGTCTCGCGGGTATTGCCAACGATGAGAAAGCCCACGGCCATGAGGATGATGAATCCGATGCCGGCTTTGACTACTTGTGATTCCATGTTTTCCTCGCTGTTGTCGTGGTTGGAAAGGCGCGGCGACTATAGCAAAAAGCGGGGTGGGCCGCAGCCTGATGCGGTTTATCCAGGGCGGGGCGGATGGCATTCGGCGGCATTCCCTTCGACTTCGATCGGGGAGCGGTTGGCCGCGTTGGCTGAGCGGAGTCGAAGCCAGCAGCGCCTCGGATCAAGCCGCCCTTTCCACCTTAAGGACGACGCCCTCCGCCTCGGTGACGCGAACCTTGGCGCCGGATCCGGAATCCTCGCCTTCCACCCGCCAAATGGAATCGTCCACCCGGATTTTGCCCCGGCCATTGACGATGGGTTCTTCCAAGGTGAAGACCCGGCCCACGTATTGCGCGGCCCGGCGGTTTAGCAAGGGCCGGTCGGTGGCGATGGGATACTTCTTCAAATAGCGCCGGAACGCCGCGATGCTGACCATGGACAAGACCGAGAACAGGATCAGCTGGTGTTCCCAGCCGACCGCCGGGAATATCCACAGCACGGCGCCGACGATGAAGGCGCTCTCGGCCATCCAGATGAAGAACATCCCCGGCACCAGCAATTCCACGATGAGCAGCACCACCCCCAGCGCCCACCAATGCCAGAATACGATTGCGAGGCCCATGGCTTAGTCGTCCTTTTGCACGAACGCTTTCCGGGCCAATTCCGCGATGCCGCCCAACGAGCCAATCACGGCGGACGATTCCAGCGGCATGAGGATGAGCTTGCTGTTGTTGGCGGAGGCCAGCTTTTGCAGGGCTTCCACGTATTTCTGGGCGACGAAGTAGTTGATCGCCTGGATGTCGCCCTTGGCGATGGCTTCCGACACCATCATGGTGGCCCGCGCCTCGGCCTGGGCCAGACGCTCGCGGGCTTCCGCCTCCCGGAACGCGGCCTCCTTGCGGCCCTCGGCCTCCAGCACCGCCGCCTGTTTTTCGCCCTCGGCCCGGAGGATGGCCGCTTGCCTGAGTCCCTCGGCTTCCAGCACCGCCGCCCGCTTGTCGCGCTCGGCCTTCATCTGCCGGGCCATGGAATCCACCAAATCCTGCGGCGGCTTGATGTCTTTGATCTCGATGCGGGTCACCTTCACGCCCCAGGGCGTGGTGGCGTCATCCACCACCGACAGCAGCCGGGCGTTGATCTCGTCCCGCTTCGACAGGAGCTCGTCCAAATCCATGGAACCCATGACCGTGCGGATGTTGGTCATGGTCAGTTGCAGGATGGTGTATTCCAGGTTGCTGACCTCGTAGGCCGCCCGTGCCGCGTCGATCACCTGATAGAACACCACGCCATCGACCCGCACCATGGCGTTGTCCTTGGTGATGACCTCCTGGGAGGGCACGTCCAAGACCTGCTCCATCATGTTGATCTTGGCGCCGACCTGGTCGATGAACGGTGTGATGACGTTGAGTCCCGGCGTCAGGGTGGCCGTATATTTGCCGAACCGCTGCACGGTGTATTCCATGCCCTGGGGCACGAACTTAACGCTCAGCACCACCAGCACGACCGACAGCACTAAAAAGGCGAATACGAACAACGCAAAAATGCTCATCTTTTCCCCCTTGGTTACGGGTTGGGTTGCGGGACACGTTTTTCAGGGCGACCCGGCGATTTTCGATTCGGTTTGCCTAACGCGACCCCGGCATTCGATTGTAGCGTGACAGTGGAAAAGAATAGTCTGGTATCAACATCCCGCCTTGAACCCCGCGCCGGAAACGGCGGCGCTTGAGGCGGGCGGGCCGCTTGCATATCATGCTTCCGCCCGCCCCGCGAGGCGGCGTGGCTTGCAACTCGACTCGGAACCGGAATCCGCCGCCCCGGCGGCAACGCCGGGACTTAGGGACCATGGGCTTATTTTTTAGGAGATGGGCAGTGTTTTATTCAAAAGGACGGCGCGGGAAATCGGATGAGTTCGAGTACCACGGCAACCGCTATCACAGTGGGCGGCACCGCTCCACCCGAACCAAGCTGATTGTGGCGCTCAGCTTAGGACTGGTGGTCGAAACGGGCTTACTGGCAGTGTTTTTCGCCCGGACGGGCTTCGCCGAGAAGGAGAACGCCGAACTGGTCCAGGCCGAAAAACGGCAGGCGGAGGAACTGCAAGCCCTGCGGCCAGCGGTCCAGAAGCTCCGGGAAGAAGTGACGGCCCTCGCGCAAATGCGCTTGCCCGACTTGCAGCCGCTTGAATTCGACAAGGTCATCACGCTGGACAAGCACTATGTGAAGAACATCGTGTTCAGCATGGCCGGCAAGGGGGACGACAAGCATTACGAATACAAGGTGGTGACGCACAACAACACCTTGAACCTCATCCATCCGCAGATTGACATCCTGTTCTTCGACCGCGTGGGCATCCAGGTGGGCGTCGCCCACATCGGCGTGCAGAAGGACGGCACGCCGACCCTGGACATGCTGGACCGGGGCGAGACCCGCTCCTTCTCGGCGGCGATAGAACTGAACGATAACGTGCAACCCGAATATTTCCGGCTACGAATTTGGAAGCCGCGCCCCGCGCAAAACACCGGGACGCCGCTGCCGGATGATGACATCGCGCCTTAGGGCGACCCGTCCTCCCCGCACGTCAACTCACAATGTTGAAGCTCGGGGAGGGGCCGTTCCGACACCTCGATGCCCTGCCGTTTCAGCGCCCGCTTGAGCGCCTCGATCTGCTCATCCAAGCCCTGGATATGGTCCAGCATGTGGTTGATGGCGTGGGCCACCGGGTCGGGCATGTCCGGCGTCAAGCCGTAAGCATCGAACCCCAATTTGCTGGCGATGGCCTGCCGGTGCGCTTCTTGCGCGGAACGGTCGGACCCCACCACATGGGCCGGAATGCCCACCACCGTGGCGCCGGGCGGGACGTTCTTCAATACCACGGAATTGGAGCCAACGCGGCCGCCATCGCCCACCGTGATCGGACCCAGCACTTTCGCGCCCGCCCCAATCACCACGCCATTGCCCAGGGTTGGATGGCGCTTGCCCTTTTTCCACGACGTGCCGCCCAAGGTCACGCCGTGATAGAGCGTGCAGTCGTCGCCAATCACCGCCGTTTCCCCAATCACCACGCCCATGCCGTGGTCGATGAAGAACCGATGGCCGATGTGGGCGCCCGGATGGATTTCTATCCCCGTCCACCAGCGGGCCAAGGTGGACAACAGCCGGGCCAGCCAGCGCAGGCCGAAATTCCACAGCCGATGACTGACCCGGTGGGCCAGGATGGCGTGGACGCCCGGATAGGTGGTGAAAATCTCGAAATAGGATTGCGCCGCCGGATCGCGCTCAAAAATGCAGCCGAATTCGTCTTTTAGTGTTTGCCACATGCGTCTTGCCTATAGCGTTTTAGCTGTAGCTGAATGGCGTTGAGCACGCCCCGCAGGATATGGATTTCCTTCTGCTCCAGCCGGGCGCGGTTGAAGATGCGCCTAAGCCGCCGCATCAGGGACGGGGAGGATTTCTTCTCGTGCAGGAAGCGGACTTCGCGCAGTGTTTCCTCCAAATGCCCATAGAACGACGCCATTTGCTCGCCAGTGGCGAAGGGCGACATCTGTCTTTCCTCAACCGGGTTTTCCTCCGCCGCGACGAACAGCTCATAGGCCACGACTTGCAGCGCCGCCGCGATGTTGAGGGAACTGAACTCGGGATTGCAGGGAATGTGCAGCAGGTAATGGCAGCGTTCCAGCTCCTCGTTGGTCAGCCCGGAATGCTCCCGCCCGAACAGGATGGCGGTCTTGGCGGTGGTCCCGACGGCCAAATGGGCGGCGTCGCGGGGGTTGAGTTGCGGCCAGGGAACGGTGCGGAGCCGGGCGCTGGCGCCGATGACCAGTTCGCAATCGGCGATGGCTTCTTCCAGGGACGCGCACACCCGCGCCGAAGCCAGGATGTCGTCGGCCCCGGAGGCACGGGCGGTGGCCTCGTCGCTGGGGAAAATCTTCGGCTCCACCAGGGCCAAATCCTTAAGGCCCATGTTCTTCATGGCGCGGGCGACGGCGCCGATATTGCCCGGATGGGTGGTGTTGACCAGCACGATCCGTAGGTGGGAGAGGCGATTCATCCTCCAAGCCCCTGATTAAAATGAAAAGAGGCGGAATATATCAGAAGTCTGGTACGCTTGTGGATTGCTCGGCTTTTTCGGCGCGAGGCCGGACGGACGCTTCCGACCCGGCCCGATCTCTTTATCAACCCATAGACCTAATACCGATTCGACCATGGACCCCATGCTTAATATCGCGGTTCGGGCGGCCAGGGCAGCGGGCGACATCATCGTCCGCGCCATGGACCGGGTGGACCTCCTCAACATCAGCCCGAAAGGCCGCAACGACTTCGTCAGCGACGTGGACCGCAACGCCGAACGGGAAATCATCTACACCCTGCAAAAGGCCTATCCGAGCCACGCCTTCATCGGCGAAGAAAGCGGCCTGACGGGCGCGGCCAAGGCCGAGTACGTGTGGGTCATCGACCCGCTGGACGGCACCACCAACTTCCTGCACGGCTTCCCCCAATTCGCCGTGTCCATCGCCCTGTTCCATAAGGGCAAGGTGGACAAGGGCGTGATTTACGATCCCGTCAAGCAAGAGCTTTTCACCGGGGCGCGGGGCGCGGGCGCGATGCTCAACAACCGCCGCCTCCGCGTGACCAAGCAGATCGGCATGGTCGGCTCCCTGCTTGGCACCGGCATTCCGTTCAAGGACCAGAGCTACCTCGACGCTTATTTAGGGATGTTGAAAAGCCTGTTGAAAGACGCCGCCGGGATTCGCCGGGCGGGGTCCGCCGCGCTGGATTTGGCCTACATCGCCGCCGGGCGCTTGGACGGCTTCTGGGAAATTGGCTTGAAGCGCTGGGACATGGCGGCGGGCGTGCTGCTGATTCAGGAGGCGGGCGGACTCGTCACCGACCTGGAAGGCGGCGACAAGTTCTTTGAAACCGGCGGCATCGTGGCGGCCAATCCCCGCTTGCACCAAGCCATGATTGGACTCATTGAGCCGCACCTCACCGACCAATTGCGCTACCGGGCGCTGGACCCACGCAACGATTCGGACGATTGAGATTTTGGGCGGCACGGACGCTGCCCCAACTCACCCGCGAGGAGATTCAAGCCATGTTCCACTTGAGCGGGTGTCAACTAAAGCATTTTTATTTTGAGTACACGGATGGGTATGCCGTGGGAGCGGGCGTTAGCCCGCGACTACCGCCCGGAGGCGTGGGCTAAAGCCCGCTCCCACGCCGCACACCCATCTTGCAAGCGCTCTAAACCGCCCGCCGCACCGACGGAATTTGAATCCCCTCCCGCAGAAACGCCTCGTGGATGGCGAAACACAGGTCGCTGGCCACGGACTTGACCTTGTCCACGTCATGCACGAAGGCCGATAACTCCAGATTCAAAATATTATCCCCGAACCCCAGGAAAGCCACGCTGGGCGAGGGGTTGCGGCGGATTTCCGTATGCGCCAAAGCGATGTCCAGCAATAGCTCCTTCACTCGCTTCGGGTCGGCCTCGTGGGCGATGCCGATGGGCAACACCACCCGCCCCACCTTGTCGGCATAGGTCCGGTTCATCACCGCCCCGGAGATCAGGCTGGAATTGGGGATGAACACCGAGGCGCGGTCGAAGGTGGCGATTTCCGTGGCCCTGACGCTGATCTTCTTCACATAGCCCTGAAATTCGCCCACCACCACCCAATCGCCCGCCTTGATGGGCCGCTCCACCAGCAGAATCAGCCCGGACACGAAGTTGTTGACGATGTTCTGCAAGCCAAAGCCAATCCCCACCGACAACGCGCCCGCGATGATGGCGAGATTCGACAGGTCGATGCCCGCCGTGGACACCGCCAGCATCGCCGCCAGGGTGAAGCCGATATAGCCCACCCCCGAGCGGATCGAGTGGCGCATCCCCAAATCCAGCCGGGTGCGCGGAAAAATGCGCTGGTCCAGGGACTTTTGCAGCATCCGCGTCGCGGCCAGCAAGGCGGCGAACAGCACCAGGCCCAGCAGGATTTCCGCCAACGAAATCTCGATGCCGCCGACCCGGAAGCCAAAGAACGCCGTCTGCACCCAGGCGGCCAAGTCCTTGCCTGCGGCCCCCCACAGCATCAGCAGCGCCAGCAGGCCCAGCAGGATGACCAGCGCTTGCAAGGCGCCGCCCACCCAGAACGCCAGCATTTCCGCGCCATCGTCGCCCAGGGCCAGCCCGGCGCGGAGCCGTTGGCCCGCGGCCATGTCCTGACTCAACAGGTGGCCCACGGATTCGTCGGCAATCCGCCGCAGCAAGGCCACCAAGGCATACAGCCCGGCGGTCAGCACCAGTTGGGTCGCCAAAAGCCGGGACAACACCACATAGCCCAGCACCGCCGTCAGGGGAATCGCCGCCACCAACACCGTGAGGAAAAAGCGCAAGGGCTGCCAGCCCAGGCCCAGTTCCGCCCGCTCGTCGGCGAACCACACGCGGCGCCGCAATAGCATCAACAGCACGGCGGAAATCAACAGGCCAATCACGAATTTCTGGACCGCAATCACCTCCAGCGAGGCTTCGTACTGGGTGTCGAATTCCATCAGCACCCGATCCAGGGCGAACAGGACCGCCAAGGCTGTGACGGCGTGGCTGATCGCTTTGGCGCCGCAATCGTGAATCGGCGCCAAGCGCCAGTCCGGCTCGTCGGGCGCCAGGGCCGAGCGGCAAAATCCGACGACGAAGAACAAACCGACCAGCGCCAGCAAGCCTGTGCGGGCGATGTCGATCAACGGATCGCCCAGGGTTTCGTCGTACAGCAGCCCCAGATAGATAATGCCCGCCGCCAGCGAAGGCAGCAGCGCATCGACGACGCCGGTGAACGACGCCGCCCACAAGCGCTGCATGTAGGTGGGTTCACCGATGACGGCCACATAGCCGTAGCGCCGGATCAACCAGGACCGGATCGGGAAGGCCAGCAGCGCCGCCAGGATCAGGCCCACCCCCAAATGCCAGCCGATGGATTGGGCTTCCCCGGACTCGGTTGCGGCGGTTTCGAACAGGCTGGATCGAATGGCGTCGTAAGCCACGTCCCGGGCCGCCGCCAGCTCGGGCAGCGCCTTGTCCCAGATGGACGGCGCCAAGGGTGAGGCGCTCCTGCTGAACACCTGCTCGGTGAAGCGGGACCGCCGCAAGTCCTTTATTTCCCCGGCCACCCGGGCGGCGCGGGTCAACAGTAGGCCGGTTTCCTTGGTGGCCCCTTCCGCCGCGGCCAATTCGTCATTCAGCGACTTGCGCCGGGAGGCCAGATTCCGCGCTTCCGGGGGCGCGCCTTCCGCCGGGGCCGGTCCCAAGGCCGCCACGTCGCCGCGCAGCACCTCCGCCCGCTGCTCCGCCGCCTCCGCCGCCGCCCGCATCCGCGCCCGCAGCTCCGTCAGTTGGTCGCGCCAGGCGGTCAAGCGGCGGTCGGAAATCTCCGGCTGGGACAGGTCTTTTTCGGCCTCGTCCAAGCTTTTCTGCCAGTCCCGAACCGGCGGATGGAGCGGGCCGTCCTGGGCGCGGGACGCCGCGAACGGCAGCAGGAACGGCGCGATGAGCAGCAACAGCGCGAAGAGGCGGGCAACAGACTGGCGGATGGGCGTGGTTTCGGTCATGGGATCAAGCTAGGGAAAGCCGGCGCGGATGGATCAAAGCGAACGGAGGCCAGCGGGGAAAAGCAAAATCAGCGCCACGCCTACCACAGGCCCGCCCGGTCCCCCACGTAAGGATTGGTCTGGCGCTCTTCGCCGAAGGTGGACAAGGGGCCGTGGCCGGGAATGAAGGTGATGTCGTCGCCTAAAGGAAACAGCCGTTCGCGGATCGAATTCACCAAAGTGGCGTGGTTGCCCCGTGGAAAATCGGTGCGGCCCACGGCCCCCTTGAACAACACATCGCCCACCAGGGCCAGCCGTTCCTCG